>DASWAB010000208.1:0-3660 GCA_036391375.1 Nitrospirota bacterium | reverse complement strand
AAGAGCGGATAGATAAAATCATCGGGAGAGAGCTTCGTCTCCCGCACCATGCGCCGGATATTTTCGTTGGCCCTGAGCCTCCTCGGCCGGTACATCGGCTGGAACATGGGATCTCCTGTTCTAAGCAAACGATTGAGAAAGTAATCAGTTACGAATCAAATTCTTTTTGTTTCCGATCCAATTTTCCCCTTCTTATCTTCGCAGCTTCCGAACCTCAACCGCAGCCGCACCCGCCGGAGCCGCATCCGCCGCCTTTCGGGGCGGACTCTTCCCCGCCGCAGCCGCAGCTCCCGCCGGCGGGCGCGCCGTTCGGGTAGTTGAGGATGAAGCCCTCGCCGCGTTCGTCGCTGATGAATCCGAGCTCCGCGCCCTCAAGCTTCTGGGCGGTCGAGGCGTCTACGAAAAGCTTTGCCCCGTTCTTTTCAATCACGGTGTCGCCGTCGCCCGACTTGTCGTCAATCATGATCTCATACGAAGGACCGCAGCATCCGCCGCCGGTCGCGGTCACGCGAAGCGCATGGTTCGGCACGCCTTCCACTTTCAAAATGTCCTTGATCTTTTCCGCAGCAACGTCAGAAATGGTTATCATCGAATCTCCTTCTGATTTTGTTCGTCATTCCCGCGAACGCGGGATTCCAGGGTATTATTTTCCAGAGAACGATCAAAGAGCCTGGATCCCCGGTAGAGGCATTCGGGAATGACAAAAGCTATCTCTTTTTAAAAAACTCCACCATCGCCTCGACAAAGGCAGGGATGGTGTATTCCTTCGGCATGATATCCACCTTCATGCCGTATTCTTCCGCGGTCTTCGCCGTCACCGGTCCGATGCAGGCGACGGCCGCGCCCTCTAAAAATGATTTATACTCTTTTTGGCCCAGTATTTCAACAAAATTGTGCACTGTCGAGGAGCTCGTAAACGTCACCACGGAGATCTTTTTTCCCTTAAATATCTTTTTCACGCGCTCAATATCGGAAGCGGGCCTGACGTTCTCATATGCGGTCGCAACCGTCACTTCCGCGCCCCGCTCCCGCAGCTTATCAGGAATGATTTCCCGCGCCACCTTCGCCCGCGGGATCAGGAATCTCCGGCCCTTCACGTTTTCATCGCCGAGGGCCGCGAGAACGCCTTCCGCCTTGAATTCCGCCGGGATCAAATCGGCCCGGAGACCGTATTGTCCCAGCGACTCCGCGGTCTTGGGTCCGACAGCGCAGATGTTCACGCCCTTGAGCATGCGCAGGTCCTTGCCGAGATCGCGAAGCCGTTCCATGAAAAACTTCACCGCGTTCGCGCTCGTAAAAATGACCCAGTGGTAGGTTTCGATTGCATTGACGGCGCTGTCCAACTCGTCCCAGCTCGCCGGCGGGACGACTTCAATGGTCGGAAATTCAACGGTCGAGGCGCCGCGGTCAATCAGCATTTCGGCAAACACGCTCGCCTGCCCCCGGGAGCGCGTGACCACGACGCGCTTGCCGAACAGCGGTTTCGATTCGTACCAGTTCAGCTTCTCCCGGAGCTTCACCACCTCGCCGACCACGATAATGGCCGGAGGGCCGAGCTTCGCTTCCGCGACCCTGGCCACGATATCCTGAAGCGTGCCGGTCACGACCTTCTGGTCCGTGCGCGTGCCCCACTGAATGAGCGCCACCGGCGTTTCCGCGCTTCTGCCGTGCGAAACGAGATTATCCACGATGTTTTTCAGGTTCTTCATGCCCATGAAAAAAATCAGGGTGCCGATCCCGGTCGCAATCTTATCCCAGTGCACCTTGGATTCGGGCTTCGTGGGGTCTTCGTGGCCGGTCACGAACGCCACGCTCGCGGTGTGTTCGCGGTGGGTGAGCGGAATGCCTGCGTAGGTCGGCACCGCCGTGGCCGCGGTCACGCCCGGCACGATCTCGAACGGCACGCCGTTGTCGACGAGTTCCTCGGCCTCTTCACCGCCCCTGCCGAAAATGAACGGGTCGCCGCCCTTCAGGCGCGCGACGAGCTTTCCTTCCTTTGCTTTCTTGACGATGAGACTGCTTATTTCGTCCTGCGGAAGCGTATGCCTGCCCCCCTGCTTGCCCACGTAGATGAGCTCGGCATCAGGCCGCCGCTGATCGAGCAGGCGCTCGTTCGCGAGATAATCATAGATGATCACGTCCGCCTTTTTCACGCACTCCAGGCCTTTGACCGTGATCAGGCCGGGGTCGCCCGGACCCGAGCCGATGAGATAGACTTTCCCGATTGATTGATTCATATCGTGAAATGTAAATTCGTTCTCGCGCAAAGACGCAAAGAGCGCAGGGAAGGGCCAGGGAAAAACCGGTTTTCTTGGCGTCCTCTGCGCCTTGGCGCGAAAAAGTGTTTCAATTCTCCAGCAGATTGTTTCCGCTGAAGTCCGTGTTGTGGCCGTACACTTCCCGAAGGATCACATCGGCGCCCTGCTTCAGAAGCTTCTCCGCCAGGGTCACGCCAAGCTTCTCCGCCTGCTCCGGCCCGCCTTCGATGGCATCCTTGATGATGCGCTTGCCGTCCACGCTTCCGACGAGTCCGATGAGGTGGAGCTTTCCGGCCTTCATCTGTCCGTAGCACGCGATCGGCACCTGGCAGCCGCCTTCGAGCCTTCGGAGCAGCGCTCGCTCGCCCGTCACGCAGGTGCGGCTGTCGGCATGGTTGAAGAAAGCGATCATATCATTCAGTTCGCGGTCGTCCACGCGGCACTCGATGCCGAGCGCGCCCTGGCCGATGGCCGGAAGGCTGATCCCGGGATCGATATATTCAGTGACGTTTTCGGCAAGCCCCAAACGCTTCACGCCCGCCGCCGCAAGGATGATCGCGTCATACTGGCCTTCTTTTAATTTGCGGAGACGGGTGTCCACATTGCCGCGAAGCTGATGGATCACGAAATCGGGCCGGATGTTCATGAGCTGGGCTTGGCGCCTGAGGCTGCTCGTGCCCACGTTCGCGCCCTGGGGGAGGTCCTTGAATTTGACCTTGTTCCGCGAAAGAAGGGCGTCCCTCGGGTCTTCCCGTTTCGTGATGCACGACAGATGGAGCCCGTCCGGGAAAAACGTCGGCACGTCTTTCATGCTGTGGACCGCGATGTCGATCTCATTGCCGAGCATGGCCTCCTCAATTTCCTTGACGAAGAGCCCCTTCCCGCCCACCTTCGCAAGCGGGACATCGAGTATCTTGTCGCCCGTGGTCTTGATCTTGGTGAGCGTTACGGTCGTGCCTGGGTATTTTTTCTCGAGCTCCGACTTCACCCACTCCGCCTGCCAGAGCGCCAGCGCGCTGCTGCGGGTACCGATCCTGATCTGTTTTCGCAATGATGGCTCCTTTTAAATTCCGCAATCCACGTTCCGCATCAGGGTCACCGGCATTTGCTCGGCGAACCCGACCCCTGTTCGGGAATTTCCGGAGGGGTCGGTCCGGACTGCTTCCCATGGTCAGGCTTTTTCAGCTCCTTGTCCAGGTTGAACAGCCTGCGGGCGATTGCGATAGTAGCGTTGCCCTCGTCCGGCGAGGCGGCGGACTGCTTCAGGACCACGAGGGGCGCGTGGAGAAGCTTGTTCACAATGGCCTGTGACATGGCTTCCACGGCCCGCTTCTGGTCGTCGGTGATGCCGTTCAGCGAGCTTAGGGTTTTGTCCAGCTCGCGCTGCCGCATTTCCTCCACT
>DASWAB010000207.1:0-10132 GCA_036391375.1 Nitrospirota bacterium | reverse complement strand
GGCACAGAACCGCCGCCGGTTTTATCCGGAGATACCGTTTCAGCAGGGAACTGACGGCGTTCTTCGATATCCAGTCGCTGTATTTTTTTCAGAGACCGGCCGGAGATCTGTCGCTTTCGTCCCTTATCGCCCTGTGCGACTTTCCGCCGCTTCATCTCCACGGCGGTTTTAAGAAATATGCGGACCAGTTGTACAGCATCATTCTTCAACAAGGCGGGGAAGTCCGCTACCATGAGTCTCCGCCCGCGCTTGCACCGGGAAGCGGCAAGGTTGCCGGCATCAAAACAGCACAGGAAGAAATTGAGGCCGAGACCGTGCTTCTGAATTGCGGTCCCCCGCACGCCCCAACAACGCTGTTTGCGGGCCTTCACGAAGAGGTTGTCCCGGTCGGCATGGGCCGGGAAGTGCTTTTTCTCCCCGACTATGCACTGCCGCATGATTTTATCGCCCTTTCCCTCAGCGTCAAGGACGATACATCGGCTGCGCCTTCGGGGGCAAGATCGCTCCGCGCATCATTTTTTTCTGACCGGAGCCGCCAGAACGATACGCACGCCCTTGTCGAGCGAACCAGCGAGCTTGTTCCCTTTTTGAGCGAGCACCTCCTCTTCGCGGAGCAATACAGCCGGAGCGCAGGATACGCGGTCCCTCCCGCCGATATCACTCTCAAGCCCCTTCACGGAAGGTCTCTGCTTTCCCGCACCCCCTTTAAAAACGTCTATGCCCTCACCGACGCACCGGAAGCGCCTCTTGAGGTGATAACGGCGGTGCGCCGGTTTATTGCCGGCTTGAAGTGACAAAAGAGTGAAAATTTTTTCGGAGAGCAAGGAGAAACTGCGGTAAGACCGGGACGATTGCGCCCGCCCCGGTCCGAGGCTGACATGCGGAAACAGGTGATCAAACTTTTGCGAGCACGCTTGCTTCTTCTTCCTGAAAATCCACGGCGCCGTTCCTGAGCGTCACCAGCACTTTGTGCACGTCTTTGAACCTCCCCCTCAGGATTTCCTCGGAAAGGGGATCGGCGATGTATTTCTGGACAGCGCGACGCATGGGCCTGGCGCCGTAGGTAGGCTGGTAATTTTCCCGGATGAGCCAGTCCTTTACTTCCTGCGAAACATTCAATTGAACGCTTCGGTCCACCATCATCTGACTGTTCAGCTCGACCACCAGCATGTCCACGATCTTCCCAAGATGTTCATTGGTAAGGGGATGGAAGACGACCACCTCATCGATCCTGTTCAGGAACTCGGGATTGAACGACTTCTTGAGTTCCGCGATGACGTTATCCTTCATCTTGTCGTACTGCGTCTTGGCGCTCACCTGCTGGAAGCCCAGCGTCGTGTCCTTGTCGATCATCCGGGCGCCGAGGTTCGACGTCATGATGATGATCGTGTTCCGGAAGTCGACTTTTCTGCCGAAGCTGTCGGTCATGTACCCGTCGTCGAGCACCTGGAGAAGCATGTTGAAGATATCGGGGTGCGCTTTTTCGATCTCATCGAAGAGCACCACCGAATAGGGCCTGCGCCGGATTTTTTCGGTCAACTGCCCTCCATCGTCATACCCGACATAGCCCGGAGGCGATCCTACCAGCCGCGAAGAGCTGAACTTCTCCATATATTCGGACATGTCGACGCGGATCAGAGCGTCTTCGCTGTCGAACAGGAACATTGCCAGCGTCCGGGCCAGCTCGGTCTTGCCCACGCCGGTGGGGCCGAGGAAAATGAACGAGCCGATGGGCTGTTTGCGCGTTTTGAGGCCGACCCGCGAACGGCGAATGGCGCGCGACACCGCCTCGATGGCCACGTCCTGGCCCACGATTCTCTTGTGGAGCTCTTCCTCCATCCGGAGGAGGCGGGACGACTCCTTTTCCTCGAGACGCGCAAGCGGGATGCCGGTGATATGGGAAACAATGACGGCGATGTCTTCTTCATTGACCACGGGAATGTTCTTTTCCTGCGTGTCTTTCCAGTCCTTATGGATCCCGTCGAGCGTTTCGCGCAGGCGGTCCTCTTCCTCGTGGATGGATTCGACACGGACATAATCCTTGATTCGAGAGAACAGATTTTTTTCCTGCTCGAGTTTCTTGAGCTTCTTCTCGATGGTCTTCATCTCGGCAGGATATGTGTAGCGGTTGAGCTTGGCCTTCGCGCCCGCTTCGTCAATTACATCGATAGCTTTGTCCGGAAGGAACCGGTCGGTGATGTAGCGGTCGGAAAGGCGTGCGGCGGCTGTCATGGCCTCATCCGTGATCTTGATTTTGTGATGCGATTCGTATTTCGGCCTGAGGCCTTTGATGATGTTGATGGTCTCTTCAAGGGAAGGCGGCTGCACATAAATCGGCTGGAACCGCCGCTTGAGCGCGCCGTCCTTCTCGATGTGTTTTCTGAACTCGTCGAGCGTCGTTGCGCCGATGCACTGGACCTCCCCGCGCGCCAGGGCCGGCTTCAGCATGCTCGAGGCGTCGATGGACCCCTCTGCCGCGCCCGCGCCGACCAGGGTGTGCAGCTCATCGATGAACAGGATGATGTTGTCGGCCTGGACGATCTCCTTCATGACGATCTTCAGCCGCTCTTCGAACTGGCCGCGGTACTTGGTGCCGGCTATCAGAGCGCCGAGGTCAAGCGAAACCACGCGCCGATTCAGGATGTTCTCGGGCACATCGGCATTCACGATCCGCTGCGCCAACCCTTCGACAATGGCGGTCTTGCCGATGCCCGGTTCTCCGATGATGACGGGATTGTTCTTCGTCCTTCGGGATAGGATCTGGAGCACGCGGTCTATTTCCTGGTCCCGCCCGATAACAGGGTCGAGCTTGCCGCTCTTGGCCAGTTGGGTGAGGTCCCTGCTGAATTCATCAAGCGCCGGCGTGGGGCTCTTCTTCGCGCTCACCTGGGTGGCTGCGCGGCGCAGATAGTTGATGACGAGCTGACGGGAGCCGAGCAGATTCACCCCGAAGCTGCGGAGGATCTTGCCGCCGATTCCTTCTTCTTCGCGGATAAGCCCCAGAAGAAGGTGCTCGCTGCCGATATAGTTGTGGCCGAGAAGCCGCGCCTCTTCGACTGCGTATTCAAGGACTTTTTTTGCACGGGGGGTGAAGGGGATATCGCCGAAGGTGAGGGTGTTTCCGCTGGAGGGGAGGTTGCGCTCAACCTCCATGCGGATTTGATCGACATCGATGCCCATCTTGCGGAGCACCGCGACGGGGATGCCGTCTTCTTCGCGGAGCGTGCCAAGAAGTATGTGCTCCGTGCCCAGATAGTCGTTCTGGAGCCGCTCCGCTTCTTCCCGGGCGTAGACGATTACTTTTCTTCCTCGTTCCGTGAATTTTTCGAACATCATAGTCGGATGACCGCCTTCACATCGCAATAAATACTTCTGACTTATTTAAAATATACTCCAATCGCCTGCTTAAAGTCAAGAGCGCTTTTGCCTTGAGGAAATCCTGTTCGCGAATGTTCCGCGGCCGGAATTGATTCGCGATCGATCTTTCGTGATGTCGCCTAACATCGCTTTTTTGTTGACTTTATATCATGAACAGAGTAGCTTTCTTTCATGATTCGCAAGGCGACGCTGGCCGACGTGAAGGCGATGCAGACGCTCATCAACCACTACGCAGATTCGGGACAGATGCTGCCCCGCACGCTGAATGAGCTGTACGAACACCTGCGCGATTTTCATGTGTATGAAGCGGACGGTGTGCTCGCAGGCGTGTGCGCGCTCCACGTGAGCTGGGACGGTCTTGCCGAAATACGCTCGCTCGCCGTGCGGCAGGACCGGACCGGGCGCGGCATCGGCAGCGACCTCGTGCGGCATTGCCTCGCCGAGGCCGCGGAACTGAAGGCGCGGCGGGTGTTCGTGCTGACCTACCGGCCCGGGTTTTTCAGAAAACTGGGGTTTACGGACGCCGACAAAAAAGAGCTCCCTCATAAGATATGGACCGACTGCCTCAACTGCGTCAAGTTTCCTGACTGTGATGAATTTGCGCTTACCATTTATATTTCTCCCGCGCAATAATTTTGTCTTCCTTGCCTGGCATTCAGGTTGCAATGTTCCACGCGAACAAAGGCGTGACATTTTCCCTGTTTGAACTGAATAACCAATAAAACAACATGTTATCCCTTTATATTCATATCCCTTTCTGTGTCAGAAAGTGCCCGTACTGTGGCTTTTATTCCACACCGTATTCAATCAAAAGCGCTGATGAATTCGTACGCGGTCTCGAGCTTGAGGCGTCAAGATACAAAAATGACTTCAGCCATCGCACGTTCAAGAGCGTTTATATCGGAGGGGGGACGCCGACAACGCTTTCCCTGCCGCAGTTGAGACGATTACTGATGATCGTCACGGGTCACTTTCGATTGACCGATGACGTTGAATGGACGGTCGAGGCGAATCCGAATTCGGTCACAACCGAAAATCTCGGTCTTTTGCGTGACTGCGGAGTGAACAGGCTCAGCCTGGGCATGCAATCGTTTTCCAATGATGTGCTGCGCATTCTCGGCAGGCCTCATGACGCGGAACAGGCAGTCCGCGCATTCGATCTTGCGAGAAACGCGGGATTCAAAAACATCGGCATTGACCTGATCTACGGTGTTCCCGGCCAGACGCCGGGCCAGTGGGAGGAGAGCCTGGGCGCCGCCATTGCGATGAGGCCCGAGCATATTTCGGCCTACGGACTCTCTCTCGATGAAGGTTCGTCATATTACCGGGATGCCGAGAGAGGCAAGTTTGCGCTGCCTGATGAAGATATCGCAGCCGCACTGTACGAACGCGCGGTTATCATGCTGAGGATGACTGGGTACGACCGCTATGAGATATCGAATTTTTCACTTTCCGGCTTCGCGTGCCGGCATAACATGAACTATTGGGAGCGGGGCGAATATCTGGGCCTTGGGCCCGGGGCATGGTCTTTTGTCGCGGGGAAGCGATGGAACAATATCGCCGATGTCGCGGAATACTGCGGGAGACTTTCGAGCGCCCGGACGTCCATCGAAGCTCAGGAAATTGTTGGAGCAGAGCCTGCTGCGCGGGAAGCCATCCTGCTGGGACTCAGAACCTCGAAAGGACTTGACCTCGGCGTGTTCGAGCAAACGTATGGGGCCCCGTTTTTGCGCAAGCTCAGGAACAATGCGGCCCCGCTCGGAGCCGCAGGGCTCCTCCAGGAAACGGAAGGAAGTTTGCGACTCACCGACCGTGGCATCCTGCTGTCGAACGAGGCCCTGGCAAGGCTCTGCGTATAAATTTTTATTTACACCTTCACCGCGCCATGCTATAGTATTCCGTTCTTATCGCGGTGAATGGAGGGTGCGTCAATCGTGCGCAAATATCTTGCGGCCGTCGGAGCGTGGACATTTTTCTTTGCGTTCGTTTTCGTGTTTTCCGGGGCCGCAGAAGACGCGAAAATCACCCTGATCGAAGTGCAGGGAAACAAGAGGATTGAAACGGCAACGATCCTTGCCAAGATCAAAACAAGGGAAGGCGACGTCTTTTCCCCCGCGCAGATCAGGGAAGACATCAAGACCTTGTATCAACTGGGCCATTTTGAAGATATTCAGGTAAGGACCGAGGGGTTCGAAAAGGGGCTCAAGGTCATTTTCGTCGTCAAGGAAAAGCCGCTCATCCGGGAAATCACGTTTGAGGGCAATGAAGAATTGTCGGCCGAAAAGCTGAAGGAGGGGCTGACCTTGCTTCCGAGGACCGCGTTCAATATGCAGCTTATCAATGAGAACGCGGAAAAAATCCGGCTCAAGTACCAGGACAAGGGGTTCTATGACGCCATCGTGGTGCCGGTGGTTACCGAGGTCCGCGGCGGTGACCGGAATGTCGTCTTTTATATAGAGGAAGGGAGCGAGGTCACTCTGGAGGATGTCATTATCACCGGGAACAAGGCGATTTCCTCCAAGGAGATCAAAAAAGCGCTCAAGAACCAGGAGCGCTGGTTCCTCTCTTTCCTCGGGGGTCACAGCGGAACGCTCCGGACGGAAGAGCTCAAGGACGATGCGGAGGCCATCAGAAACCTCTACTACAACAAGGGATACATCCAGGTTCAGGTGAATGACCCGGTGGTTGAGCCTAAGGCGCACACGTTTCGCGAGTGCTATTTCTGGGGGCCGAAAAAGACCTTTGTCAGAAAAAACGAACTCATGGTCCGTTTTGCCATCAAGGAAGGAGACCAGTTCCGGATCGGTTCCATAACGCTCAAAGGGAACGTCATTCTCTCGGAGGATGACCTGTTCAAGGAGATCAAACTGAAGAAGGGCGACATCTTCAGCAGGGAAGGGCTTCGCCAGGACGTGGGCAGGATCATGGACCGCTATGACAGCATAGCGCGGCCTTTTGCAAACGTCATCCCCCAGTTCAATATCGACCAGGACAGGAAAATCGTCGCCATCAACATCGAAATACAGGAAGGCGGAGAAGTGCGGATCGGCAGGATCGACATTTCGGGCAACACGAAGACACGCGATAAAGTCATCCGGCGCGAAATGAGGCTCGATGAAGGGGACCTCTACAGCAAAAAAGCGCTCAAGAGAAGCTACGAGCGGATCAACAACCTCAACTTTTTCGAGACCGTTGACATCGTGCCCGAGCGGCGGCAGCAGGAGCCGATCATGGACCTGGACATCAAGGTGAAGGAGAAGCTCACCGGCACGCTCTCTGTCGGCGGCGGCTACAGCTCCGTTGACAAGCTCGTCGGCATCGCGGAGGTGACGCAGGGCAATCTGGGGGGGCGCGGCCAGCTTCTTAAGTTCAAGATGCAGGTCGGCGGGACGCGTCAAATGTATCTTCTCAGCTTCATGGAGCCCTATCTCTTCGACAAGCCGGTCTGGGGCAAGGTCGATCTCTACCGGCAGACGCAGGACTACGACGGCTACAATCTCCGCACCAACGGGTTTGCCCTTTCGGTAGGGAAGAGCTATGGTGAATATATATCGACATCGCTGCGATACGGGTTCGACAGTTCCCTGGTGACGAACATCACCACGACGGCCCCCTTCGCGCTGCAGGAGCAGCTTGACAGTTATGGCACGAGAATTTCGACCAGCGCGCTCACCTGGAGTATCGCGCGGGATTCCCGCGACTATTTCCTCGACCCAAAGACCGGCTCAAGGAACAGCGTGTTCGTGGAATATGCCGGCGGACCTCTGGGCGGCGACCCGAATTTCGTCAAGAGCGTTGCCGACTCGGCGTGGTATTATCCCCTGTTCTGGGACACCGTGTTTATGGTCCGCGGACGCTTCGGTTACGTGGAATCGCTGATCGATAAGCCCGTGCCCCTCGGAGAACGTTTTTATGTCGGCGGTCCCTCATCGGTGCGTGGTTTCCGGTACGGAGCCGCCGGGCCCCTGGATGCCGAAGGGAACCGCCTGGGCGGCAATAAGGAACTGGTCTTCAACGCTGAATATTCGTTTCCGATCGTTCCTGCAGCCCGTCTTAAGGGGGTGCTGTTCTACGACATAGGCAAGGCGTTCGACACCTATGAGACCGTCAAGTTCAGCGATTTGCGGCAGGCCTATGGCTTTGGTTTCTGGTGGTTCTCCCCCATCGGTCCGCTCAAGTTCGAATGGGGCTATGTTATTCACCGGAAAACAACGGATCAACTAAGCCAGTTCGAGTTCTCCATCGGCACGCTGTTCTGACAGGCGGCTCTGGTTTTTGGAGCGGAAGATACATCTCATATCATTACTATTTATCGAAGGAGGAATCATGATGAAGAAAGCACTGCTCTTGGCCGCAACCATGATGCTGTTTGCGGCGTCCGCAATGGCGGCGGGAGGAAAGATCGCCTATGTCGATACTCAGGTAGTATTTGACAAGACAATCCTGGGCAAAAAATACCAGGGCATCGTGAAGGAATACTATGAAAGCCGCAAGAAGATCCTGGACGAGGACGCCAGCGACATCCAGAAACTGCAGGAAGACTACAACAAGCAGAGACAGGCCAAGCTGCTGAACGAGAAAGCCCAAAGGGAAAAAGAGGATATCATCAATCGGAAGATCAGCGATTTTCAGAAGAAACGGGACGAATTCAGCGGTGAAATATCGAAGAAGAATGAAGAGCTGTCGAATGAATTCAACCAGGAGATGGTGGTCGTGCTCAGGGAGATTGCGAAAAAAGAGAAGGTCTCCCTTGTTCTGAATAAGGCGATTAATATCCTTTCGAAGGCCGAGGTCCCTTCGATCCTGTATGCGGATGAAGACATGGACCTGACCGATAAGGTCGCTGCTGAAATGGACAAGAAGGAGGCCAAGGCAAAGGCTCAGCCCGGGGAAGGGAAAAAGTAGGGTCCGGACTTCCCCCCTTTAGTAACATGTTATGAAATTGAATGAACTGGCAGATATCCTCGGCGCAGAGTTAACGGGCAGCGGAGACGTGGAGATCCGCGGCGCCGAGAGCGTTCGCACGGCCGGCGAAGGGCAGATTACCTATATTATCGGAATCGGAAAGAATTATCTCGATGACCTTCGCCGGTCCCGCGCCTCGGCGGCCCTCGCGCCGCCCGACACTCCAGAAGCGCATATGCCGCTGCTTCGGGTAAAGAACCCCCGGCTTGCCTTCGCGCGGGTGCTTGAGCTGTTCTATGTCAAGCCTTACAGCCCGACGGGGATCAGCGACAGAGCGGTTATCGGGAAAAATGTCCAGCTCGGCGCAGACTGCTCGATTCATCCCTATGCTGTCATCGCTGACGACGCCCGAATCGGCAGCCGCGTAACGCTGTATCCGGGAGCGTTTATCGGCAGGGGGTCAGTCGTGGATGATGACTCCGTCATCCACGCGAACGTAAGCATCGCCCATGGAATTTCCGTGGGGAAGCGGGTGATCATCCATTCGGGCGCGGTGATCGGGAGCGACGGATTCGGATTTGTGACTGACGCCGGAAAGCACCACAAGATTCCTCAGACCGGCGGCGTCATTATCGGAGACGACGTGGAGATCGGCGCCAACAGCACGATCGACCGGGCCACGCTCGGCAATACGATAATCGGGAAGGGAACGAAGATCGACAACCTGGTGCAGGTGGCCCATAACGTGTCGATCGGCGAATACTGCATCCTCGCCGGCCACGTCGGCATTGCCGGAAGCAGCACTCTCGGGAGCTACGTTGTCCTCGGCGGCCGGGCAGGCGTTGCAGATCATATCTCAGTCGGCGATAAAGTCATGGCCGGCGGAGGCGCCGGCATAACCCGCGACGTGAACGCAGGGGATGTCGTCGCGGGGCACCCGGCCCTGCCCATCAGGGAATGGCTCAAGGTCCAGGCGGTTGTGCCGAAGCTTCCCGAGCTCAAGCGGTCGCTTGCGAGTCTCGAAAAACAAGTGGGGGAACTGAGAGAAAGAATAGCTGAGCTGACAAAGGGGGAGAAGACATGATCGGCATTCAGGAAATTATAGAAACCATTCCTCACCGGTACCCGTTTCTGCTGGTCGACAGGATCGTCGAGATGGAGCCGGGAAAACGGATCGTGGGGATCAAGAACGTGACGATGAACGAATCATTCTTTCAAGGCCACTTTCCTGGGCATCCGATTATGCCCGGGGTGCTGATCATCGAGGCGATGGCGCAGACCGGCGGCGTGTTGGCGCTTCAGTCGGTACCAAAAGAGCAGATAAAGAACAAAGTGATCTATTTCATGAGCATCGATAAAGCAAGATTTCGCAAAAAAGTGATTCCGGGAGACCAGTTGCGCTTCGAGCTGGACGTGATCAGACAGCGTTCCACGGTCTTGAGCCTTAAGGCCCAGGCGCTGGTCGACGGCGCAGTTGTTGCCGAGGCGGAATTGATGGCGATGATAGCGGATAAATAGGAACGCAGAGTATTTGGGAGAACAAGGTGAACATACATCCAACGGCCATCGTGCATCCGAATGCCCGTATCGCGGAGGGAGTCGAGATCGGCCCCTATTCGATCATCGGCGAGCATGTGGCCATAGGCAGGGGCACGAAAATCGGGCCCCATGTCCTGATCGAAGGCTGGACCGCGATCGGCGAGCGGAACCAGATATTTTCCTTTTCCAGCATCGGGACGCCCCCCCAGGACATTGGATATAAAAATGAAGAAACGTATCTGGTCATCGGCGACGACAATGTGATCCGTGAATGCGCGACCATTCACCGCGCCACGACAAAGGAAGACCG
>DASWAB010000206.1:0-2052 GCA_036391375.1 Nitrospirota bacterium | reverse complement strand
GGTAAACGACAGATAGATAAACTGTTTTAACGACCTCAGGGCCAGAAGGCCGGCGAAAATGACGCCGATGATCAAGAGTATCGAATCGAATTGTATTCGCATAAAAGCTGGTAATAGTGTAAATCGTTTTTGCCCCGCTTGCAACCTTATTTTTATAGGAAAAACATCTTAGATGGAAATAGAACGCTTTTTGAGAACAGCCGTTACTCTTCAAGTCCGTACTTCTTGAGTTTTCTCCAGAGCGAGACGCGGTCGATGCCGAGGGTCTGGGCCGCGAGGGTCTTGTTGCCCCCGACCTCGGCCAGGACCCACTTGATGTACGCCTCCTCCTGCTCGTCGAGGGAGGGGATCTTGCCTTCCCGCTTCCGGAACGTCTTGATGCTGAGCTCCCGCAGGTCCTCCGGCAGATGGCCGGTCTCGACGGTGTTGCTGTTCGTGAGCGCCACGCCACGCTCGATGATGTTTTCGAGCTCCCGCACATTGCCCGGGAAATCGTAGTTCAGAAGCAGGGCGATGACCTCTTCGGTGATTTCCGTCACCTCTTTTTTCATGATTACCGCGTATTTTTTCAGGAAAAAGTAGGAGAGGAGGGGAATGTCGTCCTTGCGCTCCGCGAGCGGCGGAATGCGCAGGGAGACCACGTTCAGACGGAAGTAGAGGTCCTGCCGGAACGCGCCCGCCTTCATGGCGTCGTGGATGTCCCGGTTGGTGGCCGCCACGAACCGCACGTCCACCTTCAGGGGGCCGGCGCCGCCCACGCGCAGGACCTCGCGCTCCTGGATGACCCGGAGGAGCTTCACCTGCATGGACGGAGACATCTCGGTGATCTCGTCCAGGAAGAGCGTGCCGCCGGTCGCCATCTCGATGATCCCCCGTTTTGCCTCGTGCGCGCCCGTGAACGCGCCCTTTTCGTGGCCGAAGAGCTCGTTCGCCAGGAGTTCCTCGGTGAAGGCGCCGCAGTTGATCGCGAAGAACGGCCCCCCGCCGCGCTTGCTGTTGACGTGGATGAACCGGGCGAAGAGTTCCTTGCCCGTGCCGCTCTCTCCGGTGATGAGCACGTTGCAGTCCGTGGGCGCGATCTGGCGCGCCGTGTCGAGGAGCTTCTGCATGGTCGGGTCCTGGGTGATGATTTTGACCCGTCCCTGATACGTTTCGATCTGCTCCCGAAGGTGGCGGTTCTCGGTCTTGAGCCTGACCTTCTGCACGGCCTCTTTCACGACCTTGCGCACTTCCTCAAGCCGGAAGGGCTTCGCGATGTAGTAGAACGCGCCGTGCTTCATGGCCTCGACCGCGGAGTCGAGGGTGGCGTACCCCGTGATCATGACCACTTCCGCGTCAGGGTAAAGCTCGCGGGCCTTTTTGAGGACCTGCATCCCGTCCACCTTCTCCATGCGCAGGTCCGTGAGCACGACGTCGAACTGCTGCTCGTCGAGTATCTTGAGGGCGTTCGGCCCGCTCTGCGTGCCGGTCACGTCGTATCCTTCCTTTTTCATGACGTGCTCGAGGTTTCTGAGCGCGATGCGCTCGTCGTCGATGATGAGCAGTTTTGCGTTGTTATTCATGCGGAGACTCCAACCTTGATATCAAAATAAAAACAGTTAACGAGGCAACCCAAAAAGCCTCTCACGCAAAGCCGCGAAGGACGCAAAGGAAATCTTTAAATCTTGTCTTAGAACCAAAAAATTGGCCTTTCTCTGCGAGCTTTGCGCCTTTGCGCGAAAATTGGTTTTCAGTTTGAATTTTTTCCTGTTTCCTTTTCCTACCTATTTTACCGGCAAACGGATCAAAAACGCGGTCCCCACGCCGGGCCGGCTGTCCACGGCGATGCAGCCGTCGTGCTCCTCGACGATTTCATGGACGATGTAGAGCCCGAGGCCCGAGCCTTTTCCCACGTCCTTGGTGGTGAAAAAGGGGTCGAAGATTTTCGGCAGGATGTCCTGCGGGATCCCCGAGCCGCTGTCCCGCACCTCGATATCGACCGTGTCCTGGTCGAGCGTGCACTTGCCGCGGTATTTGAGGTAGTTGTAAATGCCGATCTTTTTTTCATCTTCG
>DASWAB010000205.1:0-5524 GCA_036391375.1 Nitrospirota bacterium | reverse complement strand
AAGCTTGTCGTTTATCATCTTCATTCTCACAAAAAATATATTTATCAAACTGGCTTGAAATGTCGAGCGATAGCAAGGGTGACGCCGGGACAATCTGTTTACTGTTTTCAATTTTAGATCTACCAGCGCCAGCAAACAGATCAATATATATGCGAGCGTTCCATTTGTTTTTCATCGACGACGCAAACATCGTCGCGTAGTTCCAAACAAGCCGATATTTTTGTTCTGCCCATGCTCCAACCTCTGGCGTTACAAGTCCATCAACCTCAAGGCTCGGAAGTTTTTCTATCATCGCTTGTCCTTAATTTCGACATCATAGAAAACTCATCCTTATTTTTAAACTATTTAATCCGCCTGCCGTCTTAAAAATGTGGGCCGGTCGAGGTCTTCGCCGTCGATGCCCAGAACCTCGTTCTTGAAATCGAAGGCCTCCTGCCGTCGCTTGAGGTTCGGCTTCTCGGCGACTTTCATGAACTCCCTGAGGCTCACCGGCCGCTTCACGCGCTCGCGGATTCCTTCCTCGTCGAACCCCGTCGCAATCACGGTGACCATCACCTCTTCGCTCAGGACGGGATCGATCACCACCCCCACGATGATGTTCGCCGAGGGATCCGCCTCCTCCTTGATGATCGCTGAGGCCTCGTTGAACTCGTAAATCCCCATGTCCTCGCCGCCGGTGACGTTGATGAGCACCGCACGCGCGCCCTTGATGGACCCATCCTCCAGGAGCGGGCTCGCGATCGCTTTCTGGGCCGCTTCCATGGCCCTGCTTTCGCCCGTTGCCACACCCGTGCCCATGACCGCCCTGCCGCGGTTCGCCATCACCGTCCTCACGTCGGCGAAGTCAACATTGATGTAGCCGTGTTTCGTGACCACGTCCGAGATCCCCTTCACCGCCTGCCCCAGCACCTCGTCGGCGAGCTTAAACGACTGGAGGAGCGTGGTCCTCTTTTCGGCCAGATTCAGCAGCCGCTCGTTCGGGATCACGATGAGCGCGTCGACGTTCTTCTTGAGTTCGGCGATCCCTTCTTCCGCCTTCTGTTTCCTCGTCTCTCCCTCGAAGCCGAAGGGCTTGGTGACCACCCCGACCGTCAGGGCGCCCACTTCGCGCGCGAGGTTCGCGATCACCGGGGCCGCGCCGGTTCCCGTCCCCCCGCCCATGCCGGCGGTGACGAAGACCATGTCGGCGCCGGCGATTGCCGACTTGATCTTCTCGGAATCCTCAAGCGCGGCGTTCCTGCCGATCTCCGGGTTTGCGCCCGCGCCCCGGCCGCAGGTGAGCTTCGCCCCGATCTGGAGCTTGATCGGCGCCTGCGCGCGCTCCAGGGCTTGCATGTCGGTGTTCGTCACGATGAACTGCGCCCCCCTGATATCGGACTGGATCATGGTGCTCACGGCGTTGCTCCCGCCTCCTCCCACGCCGATCACCTTGATGACGGCGGGCAGCCTCTCTTCTTCAAACTGGAACATCGCTTTCGCCCTCCTCTCCTCGCCTGGTTTCTCAACGGCGGCATCGCCCGTTACGGCGCTGTTCTCCTCCGCAACAAATTCCATGAAGTCCTGGAACCCGAATTCGATATTGTCTTCCATCGTCTCCTCCTGTTCAAATATATTCCCCCAGCCACTTCCACAATCTGCCGAAAGACTTGCCGCTTCTCAGCGAGCGCGGGGCCTCCTGCTGGTTTTCCGCTCCGTAAAGCACGAGTCCCACGCCCGTGGCATAAACAGGGCTGTTCACCACGTCCGTGAGTCCGCCGATGTTCCGCGGCGTTCCGCGCCGGATAGGAAGGCCGAGATACCGCTCCGCCGCGTCCTGAACGCCTTCCATCAAGGCGGTGCCGCCAGTCAGCACGACCCCGGATGCGAACATGTCCTCGAATCCCGTTTTCTTCAGCCGCTGCTGTATCATGCCGAACAGCTCCTCCATCCGCGGCTCGATGATCTCGCACAGGATCTGGCGCGACAGCAGCCGGGGCGGCCTGCCGCCTACGCTCGGTACATCCAGGGTTTCCTCGTGCTTGACCAGGGACGAGAGGGCGCACCCGTACTTGATCTTGATCTTCTCCGCCTCCGACGCCGGGGTGCGCAGGCCGATGGCGATATCGTTCGTCAGGTGGTTTCCGCCGATCGGGAGCACCTCGGTGTGCCACAAGCTGCCTTCGAGAAAGAACGCGAGGTCCGTGGTGCCGCCCCCGATGTCCGCCACCACCACGCCGAGCTCCTGTTCCTCGGCCGTAAGCACCGCGCGGCTCGAGGCAAGCGGCTGGAGCACGAGGTCGTTCACGTGCAGCCCCGCGCGCGAGCAGCTCTTCACGATGTTCTGGATAGCGGCCACGGCGCCGGTGATGATGTGGACCTTGACATCGAGCCTCGTCCCGGACATGCCGTGGGGGTCCTTGATGCCGTCCTGGTCGTCGATGATGAATTCCTGGGGCAGCACATGGAGGATCTGCTGGTCCATGGGGATGTTCACGGCCCGAGCCCCGTCGATCGCGCGCGCCACATCGGCCGAACCCACCTCCCGGTTTTTGATCGCGGCCACGCCGCGGGAGTTGATCCCCTTGATGTGTCCGCCGGAGATCCCCACGTAAACCGAGTTGATCTCCACGCCCGCCATGAGCTCCGCTTCATGGACCGCCTTCTTGACGGACTCGACCGTACTGTCGATGTTGACGACTACGCCCTTCTTGAGGCCGTGCGAAGGGCTGATGCCGATGCCGATGATGTCGACCTGGCCGCCCTCCTTCACCTCTCCGACGATGGCGCAGACCTTGGTCGTTCCCAAGTCCAGGCCGACGAGAACACTATCCGGTTTTTTTGCCACCATACACCCCCTCTGTAAGGGTCAAGGGTTCAGTAGCCAGGGTCCAGGAGCTGCTTAGAGACGTTTTTCCTTGCCCCTCGGCCCTTGCTGCTTGTCCCTTTCCGTTTTCACCATCACCGCTACCTGACGCTCAGGACGAAGATCCACATAAGCGATGTTGAGGTTCCGCTCTTTCACGTCCGCCATGACCTCGGCGAGTCTGCGGAGCTTTTCCACGTGGTTCCCGCTGCCGAGCAGGAACTCGCGCTCCGCATACTTCACGGAAAGCGACTCCGGGGAGTCCGCCTTGATTACGACATCCGCGGGCGGCCATCCGCCCCGCGCGGAGATCTCGGAAATAAGCGCGAACGCTTCCTGCAGCGCGTCGGACGTCACTTGTTCGCCCGGCCGTGGCCGGCAGTTCCTGATGGCGATGACCGGAAGCGGCCATGCGGAGGCGTCCTCCTTCTTATTAAGACGCTCGATGCTTATTCCTTCGTCGTCGATCAGGAACCGTCCCGTCCCTGTGTCCAGAATTGCGGCGGGAACACGCTCGGTAAAGACCATGTTTATCCTGTTCGGCAGCCGGCGGTAAATGCGCGCTTCCTTCACCCACGGGTTCGCGTGCGCCCGCCTCGTCGCGGCATCAAGATCCGTCCGAAAGATATTCTGGCCCGAGAACGCGCCCACAATCGCCTTGAGTTCCGTCTCACTGAGCTGCTTCACGCCCTTCACGTCCACGCCGGCTACCTGAAACAGCTCCGCATGCGTAATCGCCCGGTACGCCTGCCAGCACAGCCAGCAGCAGCCCGCCGCTATGATGATGACCATAAAAAACCGCAAGAACGCGGCCGCCCCCGCAGGGCCTTTTCCGGACCCGCATGAAGCACGCCCCGTTCGGACGCGCTTCACGGAAACGTACTGCGCTTTTCTGCGGTACGTCCGGGGGACCTTTACGTTCTTATAATCTCTCATGTGCCTCCTGCCGGAGACGTCATCACCGCTCCTTACTTTTACTGTTCCGCAGCGCCAGCCGCAATATTTCCTCCACCAGGTCGGGGAAGGAGATTCCTACCCCCCGCGCGATGTCCGGCAGGAGACTGGTGGCGGTCATGCCGGGGAGCGTGTTCACCTCGAGGACGTACGGCGCGCCGGCGCCGTCGATGATAAAGTCCACCCTGCTGTAGCCGCGGCAGCCCAAGGCCCGATGGGCGGCAAGCCCGGCCTCAAGGAGGCGTTCGGACACGTCTGTATCGATCCTGGCCGGGAAGAAATGCTCGGACATTCCTTCCTTATACTTTGCCTCATAGTCATAAAACACATTCTTCGGCACGATTTCGATGGCACCGAGCGCCCTGTCGCCGAGGATGCCCACCTGCACTTCCTTGCCGGTGATATACTGTTCGGCCAGAATCTCGCGGTCGTATTCGAACGCAAGGTCGGCCGCAGGGGCAAGCTCTTCATGATTATAGACCAGGCTCACACCGACGCTCGACCCCTCGGAACTCGGCTTCACGACAAGGGGGAACCCGATGATCGAGGGCGCCTCGTTCAGGACTTCGCGTCTTCCCGCTTCAATGACCATATACGGCCCCACACGGAGGCCATGCGCCTTGAACACCAGTTTGGAAAGTATCTTGTTCATGCCCAGGGCGCTGGCCAGGATGCCCGAACCGGTGTACGGGACGCCCGCGAATTCGAGCAGTCCCTGAATCGCGCCGTCCTCGCCGTACTTGCCGTGCAGTCCGTTAAAGGCGATCTCGACGCCTGATTTCCTGATCACTTCGCCAACGTCTCTGCCCACGTCGATGCCGACGGCGTTATAGCCTTTTCCCTTGAGCGCGCTTAGGATAGCGTTGCCGCTCGAGAGCGACACCTCGCGCTCGGACGACAGGCCGCCCATCAACACTCCGATTTTTTTGTTCGTCACCAACGCCATGCGCTCCCGCCTTGTTCCGGACCCTCGACCCCGGCCGGGGACCCTTATTTTGCATCCTCTCCGATAATCTTGATCTCCGGCTCAAGCCGCACGCCGCGCACGTCGAGCACCGTCTGCCTCACGATTTCCATGAGCCCGAGGACATCGGCGGCGGTTGCCTTGCCGGTGTTTACGATGAAATTGGCGTGCTTCTCCGAAACCCGCGCCCCGCCTATGGCTCTCCCCTTGAGCCCCGCTGCTTCGATCAGCCTGCCGGCGGACTCCCCCGGGGGATTCTTGAATACCGAACCGGCGCTCGGCATGCCGAAGGGCTGATGTTCTTTTCGTTTGTCCAGAAGATTCTTCATGCGGGCCTTGATCTTTTCCGGGTCGTCCCGGCGCAGGATCATCCGGGCGTCTAAGATCACATGGCCGTCCGGGACATTTGAGGTGCGGTAACCAAAGCCCATCTCTTCCCTGCCCCGTGCGACGACCCCTCCGTCCGGCGAAATCAGCGTGACCGAGTCGATCATGTCGCCGATTTCTCCCGCTGCGGTGCCCGCGTTCATGCAGACCGCGCCGCCGACGGTCCCTGGGATTCCCGCAGCGAATTCCAGCCCGCTCAGGCCCTGCTCCGCAACGAACAGGGTGAGTCCGGGCAGGGCCGCCCCCCCCTGGGCTTTGACTGCCGCGAAGATGCCTCCCACGGAACGGTACTCGCGTTCGATTTCGATCGCATTCATGCGCTGCAGGCTTATCAAAACGCCGCGGAAGCCGCCGTCGCGCACGAGCAGATTCGTCCC
>DASWAB010000204.1:0-4651 GCA_036391375.1 Nitrospirota bacterium | reverse complement strand
GAATATAAGCCCGTGGTCAGGGCCGCGCTTATGCCGGCAGTAGGCGTTGCGCTCTTTCTGACGCGGACCTCGCTGGCTCTCAGGGTCGGTCTGATGCTGATCGGATGCGCCGGTGCGTACCTCTTGCATCG
Organism: Nitrospirota bacterium; assembly: GCA_036391375.1. Lineage (GTDB taxonomy): Bacteria > Nitrospirota > UBA9217 > UBA9217 > UBA9217 > DASWAB01. Next base: position 4,520 of record DASWAB010000204.1, on the reverse strand, counting down.
AAAACGATTTTCCGCTTCAGGAGGCAGCAATTGAAAAAATTTTTTTTGATGATCTTGATCGTCCTTGCTCCCTTGGCTGCTTATGCGGATGACGCGGTCCTCGAACGGCCTCATTGGTCCATCGAGGTCAAAGGGGGCAGTTTCGCGCCTGTCCTGAAAAACTGGGCGCAGTACTACGGCAAGCGGTCCATGCCGGAATTCGAGGGGGCGCTCGCCTACAAGCTGATCCGGCAAATCGAGGTCGGAGTTTCAGGCGGCTATATCAGGGGAAAAGGCCATGCCTTTGCCCCGGTCCACGGCACAACGGCCGGGTCCGTAACCTACGAGCTGGCGCCCCTCAATGTGTTCGTCCTCCTGCGGGGCGTTATCAATGAGGAGCAGTGGGTGGTCCCCTATGCGGGGGGAGGGTTCACCCGGCTGTTTTACCGGGAGCAAGTCGAGGGACAGAGCACCGTCAAGGGCTCGGTGGACGGCTACCATGTGCGGGGCGGATTGCAGTTTTCCCTTGACGCCTTAGACCAGAGCGCGGCAAACAGCATGTATCTCGACTACGGCATATACCATACGTATTTATTTATCGAAGCGGAATATACGCACGCGGTCCTGCGCTCGGTCTCGACAAACCTTGGCGGCACGGCATACCTGGCGGGGCTATTGTTCGAGTTCTGATCTGATCACTTCACCATCTCGCCGTCACGTATCTCGATGATTCTCCCCGCCTTCTTCGCGTTCTCCTCGCTGTGCGTGACCATGACGATCGTACGGCCCCCGGCGTGCAGTTCCTGCAGCATGGCAAGAACCTGATCCCCGGTTTTCGAATCAAGGTTGCCCGTGGGTTCGTCGGCGAGAATGAGGGGCGGCCGGTTCACGATGGCCCGCGCGATAGCGACCCGCTCCTGCTCTCCCCCCGAGAGCTGCGAGGGCAGCCGTCCCGCCTTCGCGCCCATGGCTACCCGCGACAGCGCCTCGAGCGCCATGCCCCGCACTGCGCCGTTCAAGCCGGGCTGGATCGTAAGCGGCAGCATCACATTTTCCAGCGCGGTGAGGTAGGGGACCAGATAGAATGACTGGAACACGAAGCCCAGGTATTCGCGCCTGAAGTCCGAGAGTTTGTCCGGCCGCAGATTTCCCAGATCGATGTCATCAATGGCTACGACGCCTCCTGTTGCGCGGGAAAGTCCGCCGATAAGCGACAGGAGCGTGCTCTTTCCCGAGCCCGACGGGCCCATCACGGCGACGAACTCGCCGGCATCGATTGCGAGCGAAACGCCCTTGAGCGCGGTATACTCCCCATCGCCGGCGTGAAACGTTTTCGTCACATGCTTCAGTTCAATAAATGCCATAGACCTGCCTGCGGGTTCTCATACTTAAATAATTTTTCTCCACTTATCATTTGCTTTATCACAGCGTTTTGAGCGCTTCTACGGGATCGAGTCTGCCTGCCCGCACCGCCGGGTAGATGCTCGCAAAAAGCCCGACGAGCACGGACGAGCTGAGCGCGCTTGCCGCCAGCATCGGATCGAACTCGAACGTAAGGTGGTATGCGTTCATCAGATACGGGGCGATGAACCGCGGACTGACGGCCCCGATGAGATACCCGATAACGCCGGCAAGAAGGCTCACGATGAACGCCTCCGTGAGCAGCACCTGAATGATATGGCCGGTCCTGAACCCGATTGCCCGGAACAGGCCGATTTCCTGCACCCGCTCCTTGACGGCCGCGGTCATGGCAAAGAAAATGATCATTCCGGCCACGATCAGAAGGAGCGCCGAGATCCCGAGGGTGAATTTGTGAAAGTAGTGCATGGCCTGCATCTTGAGCTCAACCGTCTCCTTGACCGCCACGGCGTGCGCGCCGGGAAGCGCGCTGTTTATCTGCGATGCCATGTCCTCGATGGGGCAGCCGCTGCACAGGGCGGAAAGTTCGATCAGGCTCACCGCGTTCCCCTTGCGAAAATGCGCCTGGACCCATGCGAGGTCGGCAAAGATCAGACCGTCGTCCTGTGAGCCCGTGCTGCCGAGCACGCCGGAAACGCGAAGCTTGCCGCCGCTAAGTGCGACGCCGGCGCCGGGCGCGAGTCGCAGCCGCGCCGCGGCGTCCTTCCCGATCAAGGCCTCTCCGTCCTCCCGGGGAATAACCCCCGCGGCAGCGCGCCACCACTTCTTCAGCCGGCGCTCCGCCTTAAAGTCAACGCCGGCGACAAGGACCTTCGTCCCGTTGACTTCGGTCTGTACCAAAAGCTTCGGCGAGATCGTGCTGATGTTCTGCTTGTTCTTAATCGCGTGTATCTTGACGACGTCGTTCGTCGTAAGCTCTCTCCCTCCGGCGTTCACCGCGGAAACGGTCAGCCCCCCGTAGGAGAGTGGAAGGCCTTCGGAAGCGGGAAGGACCAGAATGTTCGCCCCGAACTCGTCGAGCGCCTGCATGACCTCGCGGTTCATGGCGTCTCCCACCGAGGTCATGGCCACTGCCGCCCCGATCCCGATCGCCAGCCCCGTGACCAGAAAAAACGTCCGGCCTTTCTTGCGCCATAAGTTGTTCAGTGAAATATCGATGAGTTTCATATCACTTCGCGCCTTCCCGTTTCATTCTTCGCACTCCGCACTCAAAAGTACTTCGTCCCGTCATCGAGGTCCTTGGCCTTGAACACGATCATTCGTCCGTCAACCGTTTTGTTGAGCGGGATCGGGTTGCACCCGCCGCTCACCATGCCGATCTCCATCGGCTTGAATCCCATGCCGCAGTTGTTGCAGACCACCATATCGCCCTCCTGACGGTAGCCCAGCTTCGCGTGATTGCACGCCATGCATGCGTCAAAAGCGGTGCGAAGGCTTCCGTCCATCGCCTTCATCGCAAAGAAGGTGATGGTTTTGTCGCCGGACGGGTAGGCAAAAAAATGCGCCTTGCCGTCTTCAAGAGCCGCAAGCGGAATGCGAACGTCCCCGCCCTCGTTTTTTACCGCCGTTGCCTTTGACAGCCGTACGGACGCATCGCGCAGGGTCGCAAACATCGGGCGGCTGCCCATTTTCTTCTTCATATACATGCCCTTTGCAAGCCAAAGCGCGCCGAGCACGACGACAACCGCCGCAGCGATGGCCAGCGGCCTGGCCCACGCCTTCTCACCGCGGCCAGTCACGCGCGCTTTTTTGTCGCTTAGCGGGGCGCCTCCTCCGGAACTATCCGTGCCGCAGGCCTTGCAATATTTGGCGTTCCCGGGCAACACTGCTCCACACTTACTGCAGGTACTCATACTCTTTTCTCCTTCCTTTAGTGTTTATATTTCAGTTATGCTCCCGTCCCGATATCGGAGGGAGCCGATTATTTCTCCGTTTTTGACAATATCGACCCGGACATGACATCCGAAATCGACGGGTATCGCCACGACCGGCCCCGGTCCATGTTTCGCATTCCAATAGCGGATGCCGGCGTCCGCAGCCGCACGTTCCAGGTCACAGGCCGCCGGTCCGCGTGTCGCGCCGCCGCAGCCGTGCATGTCCCGCCCTTGCCGGGTCTTTTCCTGTGTGCCGTCACGGCATCCACAGCCGGGCCCCCGAACCTGCTCGGACAGCGATATCCGCACAAAAGCCTTGCTTAAAAGCCCCTGGAGCCACCGGTCCTCCGCGGCGCTGGCGGTTTGCAGATCCATCCCCGGCGGGACGACCCTTGCGTGGATAAATTTTTCTCTGAGAAGCCGCTGTTTGAGAAAATCTTCGTAGGCAGCCGTGCCTCCGTACTGCGCTGTAATCCGCCGCTGAAACGCGGCGCCGTCCATGCCCGACGACGCCCTCGCCTGGGCGACGGCGCATACGATCTCATCTCCGGACACCCCGAAACCAGCCTTACGCGCCTCCTGAAGGGCAAGCCGCTCGGTGATCAGCGCAAGCAGCGCTTGGCGGCGGACCAGGCCGGCATCGGCTTCGTCCGGCCGGGGCATGCGGGAAACTTCGGCATCGAGTTCGGAGAGCGGGATTTCCTCGCCGTTGACCACCGCAGCCACTCCCTGGGGCAGAAAGAGCTTGTAGTACCCGATCCCTGCCACAAGGGCCAGCACCGGCAGCAGCGCGAGCAAAAACAAATAAGACTTTCGGGACCTGAGGGAGGAACTCTCGACCGTGGAAATCGGCTTCCCGCACCCGGTGCAAAAGGAGGCGTCCTGGTCGTTTTTGGTATTGCACTCTCGGCAATGCATGCAAAACCTCGCCGGCAAAATCGCGCTGGCTGTCGATCGAGATGATACTTAGCAATATCATTGCCAGTGTTCAATAATATAAAAATCAAGAGGGTAGGCGGTCTCAGACGTGGGCGGTGTGGCATTTCATACAGCGGCGGCATGAGAAAACACAACGTGTCATCCCGAACGAAGCGGCCCCTTAAACGATTTTCGAGCTTTACAAATAAAGCGTCTCGCTTTTACCAGCAGAAAACTTTGTCATGCGCAAACACGTCAGCCACGAGCTTGTCGTAGGCGATGCCGCCTTTATAGAGTTCGACGGTCTTCGCCTGATTGCCAGCCGACTGG
>DASWAB010000203.1:0-5246 GCA_036391375.1 Nitrospirota bacterium | reverse complement strand
CCGGCATACGCGGTGTCGATGGCGGCGGCCACCACGGGGCCGAGACCCGTAACGCCGAGCACCCTGCCCCCGTCGGTCACGACCTTGCCGTCCTTGAACGCGGTCCCTGAATGGAAGACCATCACGCCCCTGCGTCCGGCGGCCTTTTCGAGCCCTTTTATTTCCTTGCCCTTTTCATAATTGCCGGGATACCCTCCCGAGGCCATGACCACGCAGACAGCGGACTCCGGCTTCCATTTGATATCAAGCTTCTCAAGCCTTCCATCGAGGATGGCCTCGATGATTTCAATGAGGTCCGTGTCGAGCCGGGCCATGACCGGCTGCGTTTCGGGATCTCCGAAGCGCGCGTTGAATTCGAGCACCTTTGCCTCGCCCCCATGGATCATCAGGCCGGCGTACAGCACTCCCTTAAACAGGCGGCCCTCTTTCTCCATGGCCCGCACCGTGGGGACCATGATCGTGTCCATCACTTTGCGAACGAGCTTTTCCGTGACGATCGGCGCGGGGGAATAGGCCCCCATGCCGCCGGTGTTCGGGCCCCGGTCCGCGTCGAACACGCGCTTGTGGTCCTGCGACGAGGCCATGGGGGCTACGGTTTTGCCGTCGGAAAAGGCCATGAACGAAGCCTCTTCGCCCTTCAGGCACTCTTCGATCACCACCCGGTCTCCCGCAGCGCCATAGGCCTTGTGCGACATGATCAAATCGATGGCCTTGAGCGCCTCGTCAACGGTTTCGGCAACCACGACGCCTTTGCCCGCGGCAAGGCCGTCAGCCTTTACGACGATTGGCGCTCCCTTCTCGCGGACATACGCCTCTGCGGCGGCCTTGTCGGTGAACACGCCGTACTCCGCGGTGGGAATATGGTATTTTTTCATTAAATCTTTGGAAAACCGCTTGCTCGCCTCGATCTCCGCCGCCTTCCCGCTTGGGCCGAAGATGCGAAGCCCCGCCCCGGTGAACTCGTCCACGATCCCCATCGAAAGCGGCCCCTCGGGGCCGACGATCGTGAGATCGATTGCCCTGGATTTGGCGAACGCGAGAAGCCCCGGGATGTCATCGGCCTTGACCGGCGCGCACTCCGCGATTCCGGCGATGCCCGCGTTGCCGGGCGCCGCGTAGATCTTCGTGACCTTCGGGCTCTGCGAAACCTTCCAGACAAGGGCGTGCTCCCTGCCCCCGCCGCCGACAACGAGTACTTTCATGCTTTGGCTCCTTCGCTTTTCGGCTCTTCACTTCGCACTTCGTTTATGCCCGCGTTTACGAGTGCTCCGCGCGAGTGCAGGGTACACTCCGCATTCCGCACTTGCTTCATTCCTTCATTCATGCTGCCTGTCCGATACCCTCCGAGATCGAGGCAGACATAGGTATATCCCTGTTCCTTCAGTCCCGCGTTTATTCTCTCGGCAACATCGCCGGTGAGCACGCGTCCAAAATCGCCGCGGTCCAGTTCAATCCGGGCGGTATCGCCATGGTGCCGCACGCGGACCTGCCGGAACCCGAGGGCGCGAAGACTGTCCTCGGCGGTCTGGATGGTCTGAAGTATTGCGGGGGTGATCCTGGTGCCGTAGGGAATGCGCGACGCAAGGCAGGCAAGCGACGGTTTGTCCCACAGGGGCAGGCTCATCCGGCGCGCAAGCGCGCGGACCTCGGGCTTGGAAATTTCCGCTTCGACGAGCGGGCTCCTGACGGAGAATTCCCGGGCCGCCCTTCTGCCCGGACGGTGGTCCGCGAGATCGTCGGTGTTCGAGCCGTCAAGAACAGAGGATATCCCTTCGAGTTCGGCGATCCGGCGGAGTTTTTCGAACAGCTCTTTTTTGCAGAAGTAGCACCGATCGGGGGAATTCCGGACGAATTCCTCGGACGTGAGTTCCGTGGTGCGGAGAATGCGGTGCGTCACGCCCAGGGACCGGATGAAGTCCTTCGCAGCGTTCAATTCGGCGGGAGGATAGGTCTCCGAGACCGCGGTAACCGCGATGAGATGAGGGCCCAGAACCTCGGATGCGGCCCTGAGAAGCAGGGAGCTGTCAACGCCCCCTGAATAGGCAAGCACTGCGCATTGCATTTCCCGGAGCAGCGACAAGAGGCGGGCCCATTTCTGTTCAATCGCCATCAGCGCGATAATAACACAGCATGAACCGGGGTGTCAATAAACTCCTGGGGCTCTCTCCTCGCGGTATGCGGGATCTATTTTTTCCCCACCGGCGTAATGAACCCGAGCTTCTGGGAGAGAGCGTTCCCCGCTTCCTGGACCAGGGCGATGACACCCTTTTCGAGCCGGTCATCCGTGAGACGGTGGACGGGAGCGACGATGCCGACTGCCGCGATCACGTTTTTGGAGAAGTCCTTCACCGGCACGGCAATGCTCCGCACATCAGCATCGGTTTCCTCGTGTTCCAGGGCGTAGCCTTTTTCGGCAGCTTTCTTCAGGTCCGCGATCAGGGCGTCTCGTGTTCTGATGCTCTTGTCGGTGAGAGACGGCAGATTGCTCTCAGGGTACAATCGTTCTATTTCCCCCGTCGGCAGCGCGGTGAGCTGCGCCTTGCCCACGGCGGTGCAGTGGGCAGGGAGCATGGCGCCGACGCGCGAGATCGCGCGCACGGTCTTGTTCGCCTCCACGCTGTCCATGTAGATCACCTTGTTCCCGCGCAGGACCGCAACCACCGCCGTCTCCCCGGAGGCGGCCATGAGTTTTTCCAGGATCGGCCGGGCCTGGCGGCGGCATTCGCGCTGCTCGATGAAGATCGCGCCGATCTGGAGTGTTTTGGGGCCAAGGCGGTAATTCTCGGTCGTCGTGTTCTGCTCGATATATCCGCGGTGCTCCAGCGTGGCGAGCAGCCGGAAAACATTGTTTTTGTGAAGGCCCAATCGCTTCGACAGTTCTGTCACGCCGAGTTCATCCTCGGTCTTCGTGAATGACTCGAGAATGTCGAGCGCGTGGGAAACGGATTGTATCGTATAATCGGTTTTTTCCCTCTTCATAGGCCTTTCACTCCTTCTCCGGTTTTTCCGCCGGCATAAAGCCGGATAAAAATATACGCCCTTAGCACAAAACCTTCCACTTTTAAAACAGGTGTTTAATTTTAATTCGTCGTAGTGGTTTTGTCAAGAAAAAATGTGCACTTTTTTGATGAATGAAAAGTCCCTGTAATGGAATAACAGGGTTTAATAATTTCGTAAAAATCCGGATAAACAAATTTTAATGACATTCCGAACGAAAAGAGAACCTTGATCTGCGAGGGATTTCCCGCTACGCTCGAAAGGACAGCGGATGAATTAAATTGCCAGGATAGATTCGTACATCCCCCACAGTCCGAAGGCGATGAAGACCAGCGCGGCGAACCATTTGATCCGCTTTTCGGGGATCTTTTTGTGGAGAACGATGCCGGCGGCGATCCCTATCGCGTCCGCGATCAGCATTCCCGTGGTCGTGCCGGACCACACCGGCACGATGGCATTGAATTCCGCGGCAAGGGCCACGGTCGCAAGCTGGGTTTTATCTCCCATCTCGGCGATGAAAAAAGCGACGACGACCGTCCAGAACGGATTGACATGGAACCTCTTGTCCTCCCCCTCCAGCTTGTCGCCGCGAAGCGTCCAGAGGCCGAAAAGGATAAAGGACAGAGACGCCCCGATTTTGATGAACGTGAGCGGGATGATTGTGGTCAGGTAATTGCCTACGAGGACCGCGAAAAAATGATTTGCAATGGTCGCGGCGAACACGCCCGCCAGCACTGTCTGCCAGCGGAACCGGGAAGCGAACGCCATGGCGAGGAGTTGGGTCTTGTCGCCCATCTCGGCGAGGAACACGATGCCAAGCGACGTGAGGAACGCCGTCATGCAAGCGCTTCCTTCTGTTTTTTGATCAGCGCCCTGATGCCCTTTTCTCCAAACGCAAGGAGCCTGCTGAGCTCGGTTTTGGAAAACGGTTCTCCTTCGGCCGTGCCCTGCACCTCGACGATCCTGCTTTTGCCCGTCATGACGAGGTTCAGGTCCACTTCCGCAGTCGAGTCCTCCGCGTAGCAGAGGTCCAGCAGGGTCCTCCCCTCCACGATCCCGACGCTCACCGCGGCGAGATAGTCCGTGACCGGGACGGGGCCGATCAATCCCTGTTTCGAGACCGCTCGGAGCGCGTCCACCAGCGCGATGTACGCGCCGGTTATCGACGCGGTGCGCGTGCCGCCGTCCGCCTGGATCACGTCGCAGTCGATCAGCACCGTCCGCTCGCCGAGTTTTTCCCTGTCAACCACCGAGCGAAGCGACCTGCCGATCAGCCGCTGGATTTCATACGTGCGGCCGCCCACCTTGCTCCGCTCGCGCGCCATTCGCCGGGCCGTGGAGCGCGGCAGCATGGCGTACTCGGCCGTGACCCAGCCCGCGCCCTTGCCCTTCAGAAACGGCGGGACGGAATCCTCCACCGTGGCCGTGCAGATGACCCTCGTGTCGCCCATCTCGATCAAGACTGAGCCCTCGGCGGACTTGATGTAGTTCCGGGTGATCTTGAGGCTGCGGAGCTGGTCCGCCTTTCTTCCGTCAAAGCGCATGAGCGTCTCCCTGAAATCGTGATGGATAATACTACTCCGTTTTCATTCGATTGCAAGGACTTTGTGGCCGATCAAGGACACATGCATTCCTCCCGTCAGCGACTATTCCGCAATTGCATATTAGTCCGGACAACATAAATTTATTACAAATTGAATATTAGTCTTTTGAGGCAAACTCAGCGATTTTAGATAGTTACGGCATGTTTTTTCTTAAACTCATTGACCGGGAATCCAATTCTATGCTACTATATTTCGAACCGATAATAACATGTTAGAGGATATGACAAAATGGACGCAGATACAAAATCACTACTATTCAACGTTATCGGCGGCATAATCGTTTCGGTCTTAACGGCTATTTATGTTGGCATTCGTTACCGTTTTCGTTCATATCATCTTCAACGCCTTCTTGGTTTTCACTTCAAAAATGACATTGAAATCAGAATGGCATATGGCCAGCTTTTGCTTCCACCCTTAACAGACGCATCAGGCCGACCAATAACCCATCCCTATGTTAAACCACCGCGAAGAGGTAACACGCCATTAGCTCAATCATACTCGATTGAACATCCCGTAAGCGAGTGTGAGGTTCGAGCATCGACCTACATAGCTGCGTTATTGGGCCTTCCAGGAAAACTCCGTCCACTGTTGGTTTCTGACACCGACGCAAGTTCTTTGCTCGATAGCAATTTCATTTCGTTTGGC
>DASWAB010000202.1:0-3493 GCA_036391375.1 Nitrospirota bacterium | reverse complement strand
CCGGCATCCCGATCAAAAGCAAAACCGATATGGACTTTGCTGCCGGAAAACTGCTTGATTTTGGTCCGCGCTACGCGCTCATCAAGGGAGGTCATGGGAAGGGTCCGGCGGCTGACACGCTTTACGGCGGCAAAACCGTGCTTGAGTTTTCCACACCGCGCAGGAAGGGGGAATTTCACGGCACCGGGTGCATGCTTTCATCGGCCATCGCGGTGTTCATAGCACAGGGACATCCTGTGGAGAAGGCTGTGGAAAAGGCGAAAGAATTTGTGGACAGGATGTTGAAAACCGCGAAGCCGGCGGGAAAAAGCAGGACGAAATACTTTTTGTTCTGAGCGGTTGCACAGCCCTTCCCGACCACGTTCTATCTTTAATAACGATTATTCGCCGCCTATGCTGAACATTGCCTCAAGGTCGTGGCGAGAAAACACTTTAAACGCAAACATGGTTTCTGATTTTATTATTCCGTCTATCTTGAGAACGTGCGTGGTAATCACCGTGGCCAGGGTGTCGTTGTCAGGCGCCCGTACAATAGCGGCCAAATCGTGCTGCCCGGTTATCGAGTACACTTCCGAAATCTCCTTTATCCCGGCTATTTCTTCGGCTGCTTCGTTGATTCTGTCTTTTGCGACGGTCAACAGGACAATTGCGGTAACCATGAGCGGTCTCCTTTATCGTTTTAGTCCATTATAGCAAAGTTCAAGGGTCGGATGCCCCGCTGGATTTTCCCTCCGCTTTCTCTTGACCTGAATCCGTTTTTCCAGTACAGTTTATTCTATCGTCTCTTCTCCGTGAGGCATTGTAAGTATGGCGGCATGGATCGGGGCTTTTTGGGGTCTGGCGGGGGTCGTCCTTCTGCTGGGGAGCGCGGTATACCGGCTGACGCCGCTGGCGACCGCGGCTTTTTCGGGCGGCTATGAATGGCGCTGGCATCACTGGGCCGTCTTCCTGGCCTTGATTTTCTTCATGGCCTACGCCGAAGGATACCGGGCCTTTCAGCAGGGGTTCTCTCCCCGCGTGGCCGCGCGGGCGCGGCACCTGAAAGACCATCCGAATGCGCTCCATATGCTATTCGCCCCGCTGTTTTGCATGGCCTATTTTCACGCCCCCCGGAGAAGGCAGATCACTTCGATCTCCGTGACCCTGGGGATCATCATCCTCGTGGTCCTCGTGCGGCTTCTGCCCCAGCCCTGGCGGGGGATCGTCGACGGCAGCGTGGTCGTCGGTCTGGCATGGGGGCTTGTTTCTCTCATCGTGTTCGGGTATCAGGCATTCACCATGGAGCGGTTTCCGTATTCCCCCGAGGTGCCGGGGGAATAGCCCGGCAGAGAAGGCACGCCAATGGACGCGGCTACGAAGCAGATACCGGGGAAACTCGTGGTTTTCCTCGTCGGCGCCACTGATCTGAACCTCGAGACCACCGAGGTCGTCGAGATCAGGACCGTCAAGAGCGCCCCCAGCTACCCGGACGTCATTCCCAAGCAGAAAATCATCAAACTCGAAAAGCGCGCTGTCGATGGCGTCGAGGTCGGCTTTCTCGTCAAGGCGTACCTGTCCGACGTTGTGGTCGTGGAAGCGTCGCTGGACCTGGACGATATCCTTTCCGACGCCGTTCTGGAGCTCAAACGTTCGCTGACCGTCGAATGCAGGAAAATCCTCGGCGAATTCGGCTGCGCCCCGCATTTCGACGAGGAGTACGGCGTGTACTGCATCGCGGGCTACAGCGGCGACCCCGAGGTGTACCTGTCGCTCTACGGGGAAAAGATCGCGGCCTTCCTCAAGAACGAACGGATTCCGCTCGACGAGGAGGAGGTGCGGTCCACGCTGTCGTCTTACCTGAAGTACGGAAAGGACGACATCACGATCGTGGACTGGGACGGCGCTTTCATCTTCGATTCCGCCGGCGATTTTGAAAGCAATATCGAGCTCTTCGAGATCGCCAACCTCCAGCTCCTGAAATCGCGCATCCTCGACAGCGAGCTCGACGAACGGCTCGAAAAGGCCCTGCGCCTGATGCGGGTCCCCAGGCGGCTTCCCTTCATCAGGTCCGGAGAGGTGCGGGGGGTCGTGAAGGAGATCATCGAGACCCGCACGCAGTCCATCCTCGAATCCGAGGCCGCGGAGCGGAACATCAAGCTGATCGGCGACTGGTATTCCGCGAAGCTCTATTCCCTGATCGCGAGGAAATTCCACCTGGACGACTGGAAGGCGGAGATCAAGGAAAAATTAGACACCCTCGAAGACGTCTACACCATGGCCACGGAAAACTTCAGCGTCTCCTACCGCGCGACGCTTGAGTTCATCATCCTCGGCGGCTGGTTCGTGCTGCTGATCCTGTATGTCGCGGAATTTCTGTTCACGAAAAAATGACGGGTCAGGAAGAAGACCGCCGTTTTTTTGCAGGCTCATCAGTTGATAATCACCTAAATGATTTTAATGACTGTTTCTCGCTACAGGCCGGCAAACGGCACTCTTTTTTTGGCTTTGAGAATGTTGTACCACATAAATGGCGCGAACAGGACCCAGGATATCGGCGTATTGACGGCCCCCTGCGGGCATTGGATCTGGCAGTTGCAGCACAGGATGCAGTTGCGGCCCCACACCGGTTTCTGCTTGTTCCGCATGGTGATGTTTTGCGTGGGGCATTTTTTGACGCAAAGCCCGCAACCGTTGCAGCGCGTCTTGCGGGCGCTGAAAAAATAACTATAAAAGTGTCTTATCAACAGACGATTGGTGACGAATCGTTCAAACCGGTAAACAAAATGAGCCGGGTCGCCGTAGCGGGCGGGCGCGCCGATATTTTTTGACATCACTTTTTGGGCGACATCATTCCCAAAAGCTTCGGCCGCATTCTGTTCTTCCGTGGTGGGACTCTCCGACGAAAAGCAATAGCCCCTGCTGGTATAGCCGGGAAACAGGTCCTTGCCCCGGCATTGAAAATGACCGAGATCGACGGCTTTTTTTCTTGCCAGTTCGCGCCGAAGCCAGTTTGCGCCGTCTCCGATTTCCGCGCCGTACGTGACGAAGGTAAAGACGGGTTTCCCGGAAAGGGAACCCATGTCGTCCAGTGCGCCCATGATTTTATAGGAAGGCCGGAAGATGTACACCGGCGAGCCGATGCCGTAGAAATCATAATCACGTTTTGGGATACGGCCTCCCTTGTCGATGTTGATCATGTCCGTTTGCAGCCCGTTGCGATCCAAGCCCGCTTCAATCTTTTTAGCGATCTTTTGGGTCGATCCATTTTGTGACGAATAAATTATTAATCCTGCTTTCATAGAATGACCCCCCCACGATTGAAATATGCCCGGCGCCCTTCACGGTCGTCGCATGAATTTAAAGGCCACGCCGATACTCCAGATCAATGAAAACGCCACATACACTGCGATACTGGTAAAGGCATGCTCCAGGGCAGGGGCCTTGCCGAGATGAACCCGAAAGGTCTGGTGGAACATATCCAGAAGCAGGAAAAGCGTTGCCGATCCGCTGTTCC
>DASWAB010000201.1:0-3939 GCA_036391375.1 Nitrospirota bacterium | reverse complement strand
CCGCGACGGCCCTCGGCCTCCTCGCAAAAACCGGCGCACGATACCAGAACACGGCCCTTGCAAGGGCGTTCCTCGTGAAGGAATCGCCCTGGTACCAGGGCGACATGCTGCGCCACTCGGATTCTCTCTGGAAGAGCTGGTCCGGTCTCGATGAGGTTGTGAGGACGGGCCTTCCGAACAGGCCGTCGCGGCGCGACTACGGCTCCTTCATCCGGGCCATGCACAATAACGCCGTCTTTCGCGCGCCTGACGTCATCAGGGCCATCGACCTCAAGGGCGTGAAGCACGCTCTCGACCTCGGCGGCGGCCCGGGGACCTACAGCATGGAGCTTGCGCGGAAAAAGATCAATGTCACGCTCTTTGACCTGCCGGAGGCCGTCGAGATCGCACGCCAGATCGTCGGCGGCCAGAAAACAAGGAATGTATCCTTTCTGCCCGGAGATTTTCATTCCGATGACATCGGCGCGGGATATGATCTTGTACTTGTCAGCCAGATCCTGCACTCACTCTCGATTGATGAAAGCGTGGCGCTCCTGAAAAAGTCCCACCAGGCGTTGAACCGCGGCGGCAGGGTCGCCATCCATGAGTTTCTCCTGGAGAATGACCGCGCCCACCCGGTTTCTGCCGCGCTTTTCTCCGTCAACATGCTCGTCAATACTGCGGCCGGACGCTCGTATACCGTTCAGGAAATGAAGCAGTGGCTCGCCAAAGCGGGATTCAAGGGCGTCAAGACAAAGGCGCTGGGAGAAACAGTGGTGGTAACGGGAAGAAAACAAGCAGGGAAAGCAATAAACTAACCCGCCGCAAGCGGCTCGGAATTTGACCCAATGAACCGATTAAAAGGGCATTGTTTGACTCCCTCATCATCAAGCAGGCGGCCCTGCCTCCAGTCCGGGGCAGGGCTTGCCTGACTTCCGATCAGCGCCTCCATCCCGCCCATGCGGGAACACCTGCGCTGTCCCTCAGAACAAGGACGTTGTCGCCTTTTTTGACTTCCGCGGCGATGATCGCGGGTTTGCCGGCGATGGTCACCCGCGAGCCCTTCACCTCAATCGCGTCGCCCTTCTCGATTTTCGTATCGAGCCGCTCAATGTACCATTCCGGGCCCAAGTGAACGTCAACGGTCTCCTTGCCCGTCTTGAGCGTGAGATGAATGCCGTAATGCATTCCCTTCATGGGCGTCACCTTGTCCACCGATTCCACGGTGCCCCCAACGGTTTCCACCGTCGCAGAGTTGTACATCCTGTTGTACTGCGAGCCCGCCCCCCATCCGCCGCTCCCCCTCCATCCGCCCCAGGGTCCTGCAAGGACGGTTGAAACGGCCAACAGCAACGAGACTACGACCACAATACTTCCGATGCTTTTTCTTCTTCTCATAGTTGCCTCCTCGAGTGAATTTATGCCGGCGGTTGCTGCAGCGGGATGACCGGGGGCTCGCCTACCAGGGAGGCGGCCAATAATAGGGATAGGGCCGACCCCACGGATCGTACGGATAGTAGGGATAAGGGCCGCCGTAATAAGAAGGATAATAATACGGATAAAACTCCCGTTCCTCCTCCCACAGGTAGATTTCCCGTATCTCGAACACCGGATAGACGTATTCCATCTCGTCGATCTTGCCCTTCCGCGCTTCCACAAACTCTCCCGCAAGCGTGACCTCCCGGCCTTTCTTGTATACCACAGGGTCCAGGAGGCCTTTTGCGCGCGGGTAGAAGGCAAGAAATCTGCCTTCCGAATGGCGCGTCTCCTGAAGGTATCCGTGGGAATCCACCGGTACGGCAAGCGCTTCGATCTGCGACCCCTTGCCGGTGAAGCGGGTATCGACGATCAGGCCGCCGAGGATAAAAAGTTTTCCCTTGAATGCGTCAGGGGCTTCCCGAAGCCGGTTGAAGGACACGTCCCGGGTCCCCTCCCTCATGAGCTCGCGGTTCAGGACCGGGGCGCAGGAAAACAGCACGATCGACGCGAAAAAGATAAATAGCCCTTTTTTCATGATACTTTTTTTGCTCCCGCAAAGAAAAATGTCAAGGATGCGCTTTTCGTCCCCCTCGCCGACGGAAACAAGAAATCTCGCGAAAAACAGCCACTGCATTCACTGTTTATCCGGGTGACTGACCTGCTTCAAGCAGGCTGATTAGCGGCTCTTCCGGATGGGGCAACCCGGCAAGCTTCCACGCGATCAGCGGGTTCAGGAACTTTTCCTGGACGCAGTTCTTCGGTTCGTTGATGTTTTTACAGATCGAGCCTACGATAGGGAAGAAATCGTAGGTCTTGTAATAATCGCGTATAAATTTCAGCATTTGCAGCCGCTCGGGGTCGAGTTCGCCGGCGCCCGCCCTTTCCGCCAGCGCCCGCGCGACCTTCTCGTCCCAGTCTTCAAAATGGAGCAGGCAGCCGTCCTCATCCACCACTATTTTTTTCTCTGCATATTCCAGTACCGGCATCGAAACGCCTCCCTTCGTGGGGCATAACACACTCTCACTTAAAATTATAAAACCGCCTGAGAGAATGTCAAGGCGGACTTCGTCCAGGCCGCGGCCGGCGCAAAAGGGGAATTTATTTGCACCCCATCCCGCCTCCATGGTATACTGGCGCATTCCATCGGACCGGCGTCCGGAGGCATTGATGGGAACGGGAAAAGCGGTCATAAAGCTCTACACCCTCAGCACCTGCTCGCATTGCATCCGCGCCAAGCGGTTCTTCCAGGAGAACGGCCTCGAGATGGAATTTACGGACGTAGACCTGCTGGACGGCGCAGAGCGGACGCGGACGCTGGACGTCGTGCGGAAACTGAATCCCGAGTGCAGCTTTCCGACCATCTGCATCGGCGAAGCGGTGATCGTGGGCTTTAACGAGGAGAGACTCAAGAAGGCGCTGAACATTCCATGACCGCGGACAAGCTCTACGACATTCTCGCCCGGTATGCCGAATCCCAGGGCATCCGCCTCAACAAGGACAAGCCTTTCGTCATGGACATTCTGAAGGGCCTTCTCACGAATGAGGCCCGCTACGGCTACCGCTCCTGCCCCTGCCGCCTGGCGTGGGGTGTGAAGGAAAAAGACAAGGACATCGTCTGTCCGTGCGTGTACCGCGACCCCGACATCAAGGAGTACGGGAGCTGCTTTTGCGGGTTGTACGTGTCTGTTGCGTGGAACGAAGAGAAGATCGAGCATCGGCAGGTGCCCGAGCGAAGGCCGAAGGAAATGCGGGCGATGATATAGTTTTTCAGCCGCGGATTTCCATGAATGAACCCTAAAGGACCTCGAAATGAAAAAGAAAAATAAGAAGAAAGCCGACATGCCCGAGTTCACGTTCAAGGAATTTACGCCCGAGGAAAGCAGGATTTACGACGAGGCGGTGGACGCCTATCGCAAGGCCATCGCGGCGGGCAGGACGCTCAAGCAGGCGTTTGAAGCCTATTCCATTGCCGATGATGACCTGAGGGCCCTCATCCAGGCCGATTTCCTGAAGATCCTGATCGCCGAACGGCACTTTGAGCAGCAACAACCTCTGGAAAAGATAGCCAGGGACCTCGATGTGTCCCTCGACCTTCTCATGGATACTCACGCGCGCATGATCCAGGAGGTGGGCGTCACGGCGGCAAACCAGTTCGGCCGGGAATTCGGAGGATTCGAGCCGAAAACAAATGATTAGAATTTTTTCGCCATCCCGCGCGCAGAGTTTTCTTGAATCCGCCATTTTGCATTTCTGCTCTCATGCGCACGGGAAATTCCCTTTCCTGCGAGCCCGGCAGCGCTTCCGGTAACGTTGCGCCGCTCGGGTGGTCCCTCCTTGATAACGAACATTCCCTGTGATAAGCTTTTTTCATGAAACTGACTACGCCGAAAGACGCCATGGATCCCATCGTCCGCCGCCTGCGCGAGGTCGCGGAGCAATCGCCGGACCTCCGGGACGCCGCCCGTGCCTATGAAGTCGTCC
>DASWAB010000200.1:0-4250 GCA_036391375.1 Nitrospirota bacterium | reverse complement strand
TTCTCGCGCGTGATCGCCGGTTGGGCGCCTGCCATGAAGTAGCCCGCGTATTTTTTCCCGAGCTCAGGCTCCACATGAAACAGGGCGTCCTGTATGAACCCGAGCATCCGCTGCGTCCTCATCCGTTCCGCGACATAAGGCACCCCTCCCCTCCCCTCGGACGAAAACTGGGCGACAATGAGGACAACGCTCATGCTGCTCCTCGTAGGGTCGTCCTTCAGGAGCGACAGAAAAACGCGGGAGAGTTTTTTAAGAACATCGGGGGCGGTCGCGGCCAATTCGCCGTCATCGGAAAACAGCAGCGCCCGTTCAACCAGAATGGAGCTCCCCTTGACCCCGATGCCCGCGGGCGGTTTCGCTCCGAACCCCTTCTGGAAAGCCGCGTTGATGCTTTTCGTGAATTCGTTGCGCGGCTGGGAAAGGGCGAGCGCGGGCTCGAGAAAACGCTGGATCTTGACCGAACGGTAATAGAGGAGGGCGCTCAGAAGCACCAGGCCGATCAGCAGGAGGCTGAGGACCGGGCCGGCGGGCGGCGCGTATCTCCACAGGGGCCTTCCGTTCATTGCGCGGCTTCCTCCAGCAGGGCCAGTTTCTTTGTTGCCGTAGTGAAGTCCGCCTCGGAGACGGTCGCGGGCTGGTGGACGGCCTTGTTGCGTAAATTCATCAGGTCGTAAAACAGGCCCCTCCGGTACGGACTGAGGCGGCGGCCCTGCTCCAGTTCCTTCAATCCGTCGGAAAGCGTCGGGAACGTCCGGTTCAGCAGCTCGACGACGACCGCCTTCAGATGGCTTTCCAGATAGTGGCCCAGCAGCAGGGAGGCCACGATCCGCTCTCCGGCCCGGTAATATTCCAGCGCCTGCTCGACCGAAACATCTCCTTTGACGAGGCGGATGTTTTCCGTGGACTCGATCTCGCCGGGCGCCAGCCGCTGGATCTTCTGATAGACCTCGAGGCATTTATCGAGCATGTTCTTCTCGAGGTAGGATTCGGCAAGAAGAAACAGCTCCCGGAGGCTGTCCGCACCTTCCCGCTGCCGCACGGCGAACGCATAGGCCCGGCGGATCGCCTCGGTCTTGTCGTCTTTCTTGTCGAGCACGTCGAAGTGCCGCGCCCAGCGTTTGCCTTTCAGCACGTTGTCCTTCGTAAAGCGGAAGAGCCGTTCCGACACCTCGCTCTTGTCGAGCTTGCCGCTGATAACGATGATGTTCAGCGTCGGATGGGTCTCGAACAGTTCCGGCAGCGCGTTGAGGCCTTCGTTCATCCGGTCGAATTCGATGTCGAGCGTCATCAGGTCGAATTGCTGCGTCATCAGGGACCGGAGCGCTTCCCGCACGCTGGCCGCCTCGTGAAACCGGAGGTCGGGATTGTCCCCCTTGAGCGCCCGTTTTATTTCGAGCTTCAGAAGCTCGCGGTCCTCGAAGTCGTCATCGGCAAGCAGCACTTTAAACATGCGACGGCGCCTCCTCGACGAAGGGAAGATTGATGATGATGTCCGTGCCCGCGCCGGGGGCCGTGTATTCCTTGCCGATCTTGATTCTTCCGGCGTGAAGGCCGACGACGTATTTGGCGAAATAGAGCCCCTGCCCCCATCCTTCGCCGCTGCCCCTCCCCTTGTAAAAACACTGGTCCGCCTGCTGTTCGTCCATGCCGAGGCCGTTGTCGCGCAGGGAAACCGTCACGTATCGCCTCCCGCCGTCGGCGTCCATCGCGCAGGACACCAGCACCCGCGCCCGGGCCTGGTCCGGCTTCTTATACTTGATGGCGTTGTCGATCACGTTTTCAAACACCGTCTTCAGCAGCGGAGGGGCGGCATAGATCAGGGGCACGGCCATCGTCTCGTGAATCTCGATGTCGGCCAGGTCCCCGTACTGGGCCGCCAGGTCCTGCAGCATGTCCCTGAGATTAATCGTCCTGAATTCCGCCAGCCCCGCCTCGCGTTCATCGGATATCTTTTTAAAGATATCGATGTCGGCAAACAGTTTGACCAGATTGTCGTCGATGCGCTTCCTGGCCTCCTCCGGGAGCCCGGCGAGAAGATCGATCCTCCTCTTTATCCTGCCGAGATTATTTTTAAATTCATGCCCGATCGTGGCCGAGATATAGCGGATAAACTCGTTGCGCCGTGCGATTTCCTGGTTTTTCAGGACCAGCAGCATGTTCTCGCGCGCCCGCCGCTGTTTTTGCTGATACACAACCGACAGGTACATGCTGAACGCAGTGAAGGAAACGATCATGGCAACAAACGCGTAGTGCGAAATCCGGCTGGAGGCATTGAGCTGCTCCTGCAGGATGAAAAGGCGCTGGTCAAGTCCAGCCTCGGGGGGGATGTCGCCCTTCCACGGCATCAGCCACAGTTCGAGACGGTGAAAAGGCAGGGGGAACCGGTCCAGGTAGACCATGCCCGCGACGAGCCAGACGACAACCGTAAGGGCCAGCAGCGGCAGGGCCCTTACCCTGTTGGAGAAATCGGAATCGAACATATATAGTTTATTACTACAAAATCCCGGTTTTTACAACAGGAAACAATCTTCTTTTTGGGATCTTCGCAGGAGAGTGCCCGGCAGGGTGGCGCAGGCGACAACCCGTGATGATGCGCGGAGCATCTGCCCGGCATGCAGCCCGCTTAAGCGATGAGCTGCCCAAAAAACGAGGGGAACCCGGAAGACCTTTTCCCATGAAATCGGGAAAGAGTGGTTTCAGAAGAAAGTCGCAAGTTCAATCCGCCGAGGGCAGCACCGGAAGTTTTAGCGCCGCTTCGGGGATTCTCCCGGTCAACGATTTGAGAAAAGCCGCGATGTCTCCTGCCTGCTCCTTCGTCAGGTCCTTCGCAAGCTGGATTTTGGCCATGATCGTTACCGCCACTTCAAGCTTCTCCACGGACCCGTCGTGAAAGTACGGCGGGGTCTCGGCCACGTTCCTGAGCACGGGGACCTTAAAGACGAACTTGTCGGCGGGGTTCTTCGTCACGGCAAGCCTCCCCTCGTCCACCGGCTGGCTCTTCGTATATTTTTCGTACGGTTCGAACACGCCGAACTTCTGGTACATCTGCCCGCCCAGATAGGGGCTCAAGTGGCACGTCATGCAGCCGGTATCGAGAAACGTTTTGAGGCCCCGCTTCTGCTGAGCGGTCAGCGCGTTGAGCTTGCCTTTTACAAAATCATCGAACGGCGCGGGGGTCACGAGGGTCCGTTCGAAAGCCCCGACCGCCTTTGCGAAATTGTCGGCGGTCACGGGCTCCTTGTCGCCCGGAAAGGCCTCTCTGAACAGCGCCGCGTACCCCTTCATCCCTCTTAAAATCTTTTCCACGGACTCGTAGGACGGCATGCCGAAGGAAGGAGGCCCGACGAGCGCCTGCTTTGCCTGGTCCTCCACGCCCGTGCGGTTGCCGATCCAGTGCGCCGAGATCTGGGCCGCCGCGTTGAAGATGGTCGGCGAGTTTCTGGGGTTCGCCTTGCAGTTGTTCCCGGCGGCCTTCTTGAGCCCGTCCGCGGCATAGATGCTCAGGGGGTGGCACTTGGCGCAGCTTACCGTCCCGTCAACGGAGATTCGCGGCTCGAAAAAGAGCGCATGGCCCAGCTTCACCTTCGCAGGGGTGATGGGATTGTCCGGGGAAGGCATGGACTGCGGGAGCGGCCCGAGGACCGACCTGGCCCTGTTCATCAGGTCGGTGTCAGCGTCCGCGGCGTAAAGACCTGACGCGAAAACTCCTCCGAGAAGAACCGCCATGAGAATCGACAAAAGAACCGAAAAATGAGCCGTGGCGCCTTTTCTGAATTTCATTGCGTCCTCCTCGCTACTTCCCCGTGCCGTAATTCGCGCTGAGATAGGTTATGATCGTCTTCGCGTCTTCATCGCTGATCGGAGCGCCCATGACCTTGATCATCTTGTTCACCGTTGCCGTCCACTGGGCCCGGGGAAAGGGCGGCTGCATGGTGATATAATCGAGACTGTGACAGATGTTGCAGAGCGTCGCTGCCTTGTCCATGCCCGGCCCGGGCTTCAGTTCCACCGGAAGAACGGGAAGCTCTATGGAATGGACGTTGTTTTTTCCGGCAGCGGGCTGACCCGTTTCCTGTGCATATACCAACCCGATCGCCAGGCAAAATACCGTTCCTGTGATCAGCACGAGGCGCTTCATTGCTTCCTCCTATCTCACGGTCACATCGATCTTCTCGATTTTATTCCACAGATATCCGGCGGGGTTCCAGAGGCCTTCGAAAGGCTGCGATTCCCCGATGCTGTTCGCGGCC
>DASWAB010000199.1:0-1982 GCA_036391375.1 Nitrospirota bacterium | reverse complement strand
CTTTGAGCGATGGGGGGGCGACCAGCCGTTGTCGGGACAGGTGCGCATCGTGGAGCCCGCGGGGTTTACCAAGGTGTCGAGCCTCGGCGTAGAAGAGCAGCGCGTCATCGTGATCGTGGACTTCACCTCACCCCCGGAAATCTGGCAGGGGCTGGGCGACGGCTACCGGCTTGACGCGAGCTTCATCGTCTGGGAAGGCAGGGACGTGCTTCAGGTCCCGGCCAGCGCGCTTTTCCGTAGGGGCGAGGATTGGGCGCTCTTTATCGTCGAGAAAAAGCGGGCGCGGATGAAAAGCGTGGAGGTCGGGCACCGAAACGGGCTCGTTGCGGAGATTGTGAAAGGACTTGCAGAGGGTGAGCAGGTCATCGTCCATCCGGATGACCGGCTGCGAGAGGGGAACCGCGTGCGGATAAGGTGAAATGCGGAATGTCACTATTGATGGTTCGATGATGTACTTGAATTGCCGCAGGCCCCCCCTTGACAAGCAGCGAATCCATGTTATGTTTTTTATATAAGTTCATAATCGCTGTTCGACCTCTCTTTTCAGTCAATCCATCCAGAGGTTCAAGGAGGCTCATCATGAAGAGGAGAAAAGTGCTTTTGTGGGTAATTGCGACGGCTTTGGTCTTGGGTTTTTCGGCATTTTTGCTTTACTCTTGCGGTGGAAGCGGTGGTGGCGCCTCTTCCGGGGCCGTGGGACTTTATCTTACCGACGACAAGTCCCTCTTTTCTCAGGTAACCGCAACTATCGACAGGGTACAGGTCCTTAACACAGGCTCCGGCGCGAGCTGCGACGTGCTCACGACCCCGACCGCCGTGGATATCGCCCAGCTTGCCGATGTGATGCATCTCGTGAATGTTGCTCAGTGCCCGGCGGTGCCGTACAATCGGATACACATCGAGTTCGAAAAAAAAGTCGAGCTGACAAGTGCAGCCACCGGATCGACCTCGCTCTGCTCCTTCGTTTCCTATAAGGACGAGAAGGGCCAGCCGAATAAGCTCTTCTGCAGCGGAACGACCTGTACGCTGGACATCAACGGCGCGGTGAACGTGCTCGTCAATCAGCAGAACAAGCTCGCTCTCGATTTCAGGCTCAAGGATTTTGACGTCGACAGTTTCGGCACCCCTTCGGCATGCTCCGTGACCATGAAGGTATCTCCCCTGCACGCCGAGGAGATGGAGGAACTGGGCCATCCCGAGGGGATCACGGGCCTGGTCTCCGGCCTCTCCACGACGGACAAGACCTTTCTCCTGACGAGAGGGACTTCAACGTTCAACGTGCTCTATTCCGGAATTACGACGACCCAGCAGCCAGGCCTCGGCATCCTGCTCCAGCGCGCCGAGACGGATGGCTTGAGAGTAAAGGTCATGTCCGCGAACGTCGATTTTTTAACGAAGACCATCACGGCCTCGGCAATTTTTGTGAAGATTGAGGGAACAATCTCTCATCTGGACACGGCAGCCCATACCTTTACGCTCATGTACCAAAACGGCAAAACCATTCCCGTGGATTACACCCATGCCGAGGTGGACGGAACCCTTATCAGCGGTGCTGCGGCTGCGGTAAAACTGTACGGATTCGACTCTGTAAATTATCTGGCTTCACGGGTGGATGTGGAGGATGATGAGTTATCGATTGACAACTGACGTACAACCGCCCGTTGAAAATCAAACCGAAAAGAGGGGGCGTTTTGCTCCCTCTTTTTTTTCTTCCGGGAAGGCATATCCTTTACGCGCTGTCATTGTTGTTTCCCGGCCTTCCGGACAGTCTTCCCTTCCTTGTCCGGAGCGGGACCGCGCGAGGCAGCCTTGTTGACTGCGGTAAGGATCCCGCGCAGGATGCTAGTGTCCCTGCCGGTCAGTTGCGCGCGGCCGAAAATCTGTCTGAGCGAGGTCATCATCCGTTCGGGATGCTCGCGATCAAGGAAGCCTGTTGCCTGAAGGGTCTCCTGCAGGTGGGCAAAAAAGTTCTCAAGCTCGTT
>DASWAB010000198.1:0-4118 GCA_036391375.1 Nitrospirota bacterium | reverse complement strand
GTGCCGTTCCACTCGGTCGTGTCTTTGACGAAGTTAAGGCGGCTGTCAACGACGTGCCATACGACTTTCTTCCCCGGCACCAATTCCGTGATCTTCTGGGTGCTGCGGTGAAACTCCTCTATCTCGCCAGGCTCTTTGTATCGGAACGTAAAATCAGCACCGAGTTTGTCGGCGCCGCCTTCAATTTCTTCTGACCACCATCCGCGAACGTTATTGATGGCGTCAAAGACCTTCTTGGGGGATTTGTTTACCGTAATGGCCGTGGTGAAATCCCGATCATTCGCTTTCGGCATTTGAGTTTTTTTGAGTGTCATACTCTCACCTTCCTTTATGCATAATCTATTAAATCAATAACTTAAAGTTGGAGCTTTTTTGAAAAAACGGTCAAAATAACCCCTCCTTTTGATTTTTTCAGCAAACTGCTAAGAACTGCGATCACGTCTGTTGCCGCACTCCCCTAACGAATCAGGTTAAGGGTGTTCGTCCCGTCATCGACGAAGTAGATGCCTCTGCCCGGAACGAAGGCCAGGCCGAACAGCGTGCCGGCTCCGGGAGGTGTGCCAGTGTTGTCCAGCAGTCTGGTCGCGATCTGCTTCCCGGCAGGCGTGATCTCCGTCAAGAACCCGTCATTGCCGTTCACTGTGAATATGCGGTTCCGCGCAACGATGAGCCCCAGCGGATCGTTCAGGCTGCCGCCTGAGGTCAGGGTCGTGCCGATGCCGGCCGGCGTCATGCGGTCCAGCGGCTCGGAGATGATCTGAACGGCGTTGTTCAGGCTGTCCGCAACGTACAGAACGGTCATCCCGAACTCGGTTTCAGGCTCCGTTTCGATCGCCTCCTCATCGTCCGGTGCGGCCATCAGGTTCTCGCCCGGTCCAGGGATCGCCTTATGTCCAAGCCCCACGCCGGTTGGGCCGATGACCAAGGCTGCAGGATCGGTCCTTTCGGAAAAGCCGGACCCGATGACGGTCATTGCCGTTGCAGCGGGCATCGCGCCGGTCAGGTCGAGGTCGATCCGGACGACCGTCCCTTTGTTCACTACACTCCCGCCTCCGGCAACGGTCCCGTTCAGCACGTTGGTGACGAACAGCTTAGCTTTGCCGTTCCGTTCCCATGCGGTCATGTCCCATGGTCCGTTGATCGGCGGTCCGGAGAACGTTTCGACCGGTTTGCCGGTGCTGTCAAGGACGATGAGACAGCCCGCCTGGGCCGTCGCGGCCATGCCGTCCTTTGTCGGCAGACTCCCCACGATCACCCAGCCGGAACGGAGCGCCACGAGCGCCGTTGTCAGTCCCACGCCGCCGGGGCACGCGCCGGGAAGAGATGCCGCGTCGATCTTCGAGAAGAGCGTCGATGTGCCGTTGGGCGCGACCTCCACGATGGTCGTTCCGGTGCCCTGCAGGTTGGCGCTGTTGTTGAAGTTGCTGACGAGGATATCACCCTTCGTCAGGTTGCCGACGGAACTCTTCACCACGGCAACACCGTAGGGGTTGACATCTCCGTTCGCCGGGACCGTGGACGCCACCGTGCTGATCGTGCCGAAGGAAACGAGCATGGCGCCTGCAAGCGGATCACTGCCCATGCTGCCTCCGCCTCCGCTGCACGACGTTACAAGAGCGAGCACTGCTAATGCGGGCAGGGCTTTTTTCTTTATAAGATCGAGGGCTGTTCCCTCGAGAAATGTTATTGTCATTTTCATTTTCATGTTTTCATCCCTCCTTCCATATTTTAAGTATCGGTCTCACCATCAGAAATGTCAAATGTGAAAGAACAATGAGCCTCTATGGTCGAGTCCTTTGGTTGCAACCACATGCTCAGGACTGCGAAGGAAACCATTAGGGTCAGGTCTTGCGGTTTGTGGGCGAAGATGACTTTTTCGATATGCTGACCGATCATCTCAAAAAGCACAGGGACGTACCGGAGATTCCGAGAAGCCAGCGGTATGCGGCGAGGCCGTCGCTCGCGGTTCTGTTGCCTGATGGGGTCAGGGAGGATCAGAAAAGACTCATGAAGCAGTTACCCGAAGCGGTGGAACAACATGGGTATCGGCAGAGTGAACTTGCCCGGCACGTAGGAGTGCACTACTCGACGATCAGTCGTTGGTTTCGCGAGTACGAAAATGCAAGGAGAAAGACTTGACCCTACTAAGCTTGCTACTAAGCTTGACCACAACCATCAAGGACAGCGCAAGTAATGTTCTGAACACCCAGACCCGCACGGTGGAGTTCGATACGAACGGCCAGCTCGCAAAAGTCACCGACACCTTCGGGAACATCACGACCTATGTGCGCGACAGCAACACCTGGATTATCCAGGAAGGTCATACCGACGTCTCGTCTGGCGTCACCACGATCACGGCGTATACCTACGACGCCAGAGGCAACGTGCTCACCAGGACCGACGCACTTGGAACCGCCGTTGAAAAGACCACAATGTATACCTATGACCCCACCTACAACCTCGTAACCACCGAGACCGTATCAAGCGTCGTTACCCCCGGCCTCGTCAGCGCCATCACGAACTCCTACGATCCAGCGAAAGGCAACCTCCTCTCCCGGACCGAATCGGGATACTTGGGCGATGGCACGCCGTACTCTTATACGACGGCGTACACCTACAATGCGAACGGCAAGATTGCGACCATCGACGGCCCGAGGACGGACGTACAGGATGTGACAACTTATTATTACGACCCCCTGACTGGATATGTCAACGGAATAAATCAACCGCTCGTGGGCACGACGGTCTATAGCAACTTCGACGTTTTTGGCAATCCCCAGACCGTAACCGATCCGAATGGGAACGCGACGACATATACTTACGATTCCATCGGAAGAGTGCTGACTGTCAAAGCCCCCGGTGACACGAATGCTACGCAGTATAATCTCAATCCAGTCAGGGCAAGGGTAATCCAGACCCTTGAAGAACTGGACCGCTACCCCTTTAGCGGCCATAGGGCAGTCATCGGAAAAGCAACCTGCGAGTGGATGGGCGTGCAGGATGTCCTGAAAGAGTTCGGTGAGAGCAAAAGAAAAGCTATCGCAGCGTACCGTCAGTTCGTTCGGGAGGGACTGAGTCAGAAGCATGACCCCACGTTCAGCGGCGGAGGACTTGTCCGGAGCCACAGCGGATGGTCCCAAGTTCTTTCCCGGCGCCGGAAACAGCAGCAGGAAGAGTACGACGAGCGAATCCTCGGGAGCGGAGACTTCGTCCATGCCGTGCTCAAGGAAGCTGAGGAAAAGCAATTGCGCCAGGTAAAGCTGCGGAGAACCGGCCTGACAATCGACAGCATCATAAAACAGGAGGTCGAAAAGTCAAGCATCAGCATCAATGAACTTCAGGCGGGAAGCAGGCGGCAAACGGTCAGCAACACCCGGGCGACGATAGCCCGGCGCGCTGTGGAAGAGCTTGGTTTGTCGTGCGCCGAGATCGCCCGGCATCTTGGCGTGTGCACTTCGAGCATTTCGCGTATTGTGGGCAAAGCAGATAAAGGGGAACGGTGATTGCAAAGCTCCTTGAAGCACTAGCACAACGTAAGCATCAACGTCCCCTTCGCGCTCCGGAAAGTCCCTGTGGAGATACGCGCCGCCCGCCGGCCCTGTCCTCAGCCTCCTGCTGATCGGCCTGGTGCTTCTGAGCGCCCTCCTCTATTACCGTTCGGTCAAGATCCAGCGTTTTCTCGAGCCCGCGCTCGCCCTTTCCCAGCCGCGCAACGAATTCACCAAAAGCATCAACGCGGCTTTCCAGAAGGGGTTCGGAGCGAAACCGCCCGCGGGCATCGGGGTCAAGGGGAGCTCCATTCTGGTTGAACGGGCGCTGCTGTTTTCCGATGACGGCGAATTGGGCGCGACTGCCCCCGATGTTCTTAAAAAACTCTCCCGCGTTTTTCTGTCGCTCCTGAAGGACGACCCTACGAGGAGCAGCATGAGCGTCGTCCTCATTGTCGCCCAGTTCTCGTCCGAGGGGAGGGGAGGGGCGCCTTATGTCGCGGAACGGATGAGGACGCAGCGGATGCTCGGGTTCATACAGGACGCCCTGTTTCATGTGGAGCCTGAGCTCGGGAAAAAATACGCGGGCTACTTCATGGCAGGCGCCCAACCGGCGATCACGCGCGAGAA
>DASWAB010000197.1:0-8159 GCA_036391375.1 Nitrospirota bacterium | reverse complement strand
GCACCAGGCTTCGTTTAAAGCTTTAAAAAATTCTACGATGTCTCAATGATGGCCCGATCAAAGAAAAGCTCGCCAATCGGGCATAGAATCATCTTCACAGCTATCCTAATCGCGGCGCGCGAGCGCCGAGAGAATCGCGGCTGAGCCACGGGGCGAAGCCCCGTTGGTTTCGAGCCGCATGTTGGAACTGTTCTCTATAAGTGGTTAAGGTCTAAACATCTCCTGCAAAACTGCCAGGACATGTTCAAGGGTAGATGGAGAAAGTTTGCCGAGCTTCTTAACCATGCGCTCACGATCAATTGTACGAATCTGATCGAGGACGATATGGCCTGCACGTCCTTGAAAACGACATGGGATGCGAAAAGGATATAGGTGACTTCCTGTTGTAAGAGGGGCGACAATAAAAGTATGAAGGTACGCGTTAAGCTCATCCGGCGAAATTATGACGCAAGGACGGGTTTTTCGTATTTCCTCCCCACGGGTTGGATCCAGCGTTATTAGAAAAATCTCGCCCCTGCGCACAGTGTCCGGCATTACCATTTCCAATCTTTTTCATCAAAACGGGTGGGATTTGATGGCATTAGTAATACATCTTCGGATCGATTGTGCATCGCTTTGGCGGCTTCCGCCCAGCCGGCACGAGGTGATGACGCGTTCTCAATGACTATTGCACCTTCTTTAATATTAAGTTCCACCTCATCGGTCAGACCGGCTTGCGAGATAAGCGGTTTGGGCAGCCTAATACCGCGCGAGTTTCCAACTCTGATCAAATGTGTTTTCACGGTCAAACACCATCCCTTCTCTATGTGATTACATTGTAAGCCCATTTAAAGGCGTTGTCAACGGGATAAATCGAGGCAGGGATAAAACCTTTTTATAATCTGTACGGTTCTAAAATCTCCTTATTTTGTTTGGTAAGGTTAGTAGCATAGGCTATGTTAATGATTTTATGAAAAAACCTGACGTAATGGCTTCGATACTTCTCAACTACCAGGGCCACCTTTCTGATCGCCCTCTATTTATTCAAAAATCTCTCCACCTCATTCGCCCACGCCTCATACCCCTTTTCGGCAAGGTGCACGCCGTCATATGAAAGAAATCCCTTCTTCGGCCGACCGTGAGAATCAACGAAGAGAGCATAGACGTCAAGATATTCCGCGCCAAGTTTCCGCGCGATCTCCGCGATACGGCGGTTGGCGTCTTTGATGGCGTTATCGCTGGTCCAGGTCAATTCAACAGGCAGGATGCTTTGAGCAACGACCTTTGACTGTTTGTACCACGTAATGAGATTGCGCGCGATCTCCCGGTAGGAGGCGACGATGTCATAGTCGCCGTTCGCTATGTTGTTGATGCCGGTCATGAGGAAGATAAAATCGGGATTTGTTATCTGCGCGCGGATGCGCTCCCGGCGGGAAAGCAGCCCTTCGACGGTTTCCCCGGCGATGCCGAGGTTGGTCACACCATAATCGGGGAACCGGCGCTGCCAGTCGAACCACTGGGTAAGGGAGTCGCCGATGAAGACGAGGCTTTTCATGGCATTTAACGTTCCGCGGGAATACAAAGCCGGCCAGGGGTTCCCGGCCGGCCGGAAGCAGGACGAATGATTGTCCGTGATGATGAATGAAGGCAGAACTCTTTTTTCTAATTCATTCCTCCGTAGGAATGAAGCCCCGAGAGCACCAGGTTCACGCCCAGATACGTGAAGATGACCGCGAGGAACCCCACCGCGGAGGTCACCGCCATCTGCGTGCCTTTCCATCCGCGCACAAACCTCGCGTGGAGATAAATGGCGTAGACGAACCACGTGATGAGCGACCAGGTTTCCTTGGGGTCCCAGCTCCAGTACGTGCCCCAGGCGCTGTTCGCCCAGACCGCGCCGGTGATGATGCCGCCGGTCAGGAGCGGCCAGCCCACGGCGATCATGCGGTAAGTCAGGTCATCGAGCAGGTCCTGCGCGGGGAGGTACTGTTTCAGCAGATTCCTGAGGCTCAGGCCCTTGGACCAGACGAGATAAAAAAGCGCCACGACCGCCAGCCAGCTGACGACGGCCACCGCTGTATTGGAATTCAAAAAGGTCGCTTCAAACATGTGCTTTTTGAATGTTTCGCCCGCCGCCAGATTCCGGAACGTAATCAGGTAGACGAAGTCGATGCCCATGG
Source organism: Nitrospirota bacterium (assembly GCA_036391375.1). Classification (GTDB taxonomy): domain Bacteria; phylum Nitrospirota; class UBA9217; order UBA9217; family UBA9217; genus DASWAB01. Next base: position 6,000 of record DASWAB010000197.1, on the reverse strand, counting down.
CCGTCAGCAGCCCGACCGCCAGGGTCACGCAGAACGACCAGAACAGGTAGACCTGAGACCTGTTTTTCGCGCCCGCCACGATCAGATAGATGAACCAGGCGAGGGTCAGGACGCCGAGCCCCATCCAGAAAGCCGTTTTCATCCGGTCGCCTTCGCCCGCCATGAAATATCCGACCGGTGCCAGGACCGCGATGGCAGCCAGGGCCGCGAACAGGTTTTTCGAGGAGCCTCTGTCGTCGATATCCATGAGCAGGTACACCATGCTGATGGCGAAGGCCACGCCGAAGGCCGCGTAGCCCAGAAAGCTGATGAGCACGTGGTAGAACAGCCAGTTGCTCTTGAGCGCCGGGACAAGCGGGGTGATCTCCGTGCTGATGCCGGCGACGTTGATGAATGCGAGCGCGAGAAACACCACCGGCAGCACGAACGCGCCGAAGGCCCTGGTTTTGTACCGCCGCTCGACGATGAGATAGATCAAAACCGTGCTCCAGGTGAAGAACACGAGGGACTCGTAGAGGTTGGAGAGCGGCACGCGGCCGATGGAAAGCTGATAGGACTCGCGCCACCGGAGGAATAAGGCTATCGTCTGGACCACGAACCCGCCCACGGTCACGATCGAGGCGACCTTGCCGATGCCTTCCTTTTTAAAAACAAGATAGCTGATATAGAGCACCATCGCGGCCAGATACAACAAGGTTGCTATGCTGAAGAGCAAAGAGCTGTCCATCGAATCCTCCTGAAAGAAATGCGGTGCTACTTGGAAATCTCGTCAACGAGCGCCTTGAACTCGCGCTCAAACGCCAGCCGGTTCCGGTTGGCGCCGCCGGCAACGGTTACCACCGTCTGGCCCTTCTGGTCCCGGACCCTGACCCAGAGTTTCTTATGAGAGCCGAAGAAGGCGATGAGCGGGCCGATGCAGAGCAGGATGAAGCCGGTATAAACCACCCACACGCCGGGGTCTTTCGTGACCTGAAGGCCGGTATAACGCGCGCCCCAATAGCCGGCAAAACTGATGACGTAATTTTCCGGCATGGCGGGCGTTCCGGTCTCCGTTTTCATAACGAGTGTCTTGTACAGGGCTTTCTTGCCGTTGTAAACTTCGAGCTCCGCGGCGGGGTTGACGAATTCCTCGTTTTCCGTGTGGAAGACCTGCACCTCGCCGGTGAAGGGATTCCGCATGACATAGGGCTCAAACGCAAGCGCCTTGATCGTCCGGTCTATCGACTTGACGTACACGGACCCTCCCGGGTCCACGGCCACGGTCTCTCCGGGCGAAGAGGAGTCGTTCTTGGGACGGATGTTCAGGAGGATCTTTCCCTGCGCCCCCGGGACCGTTCCGTAGCTCGACTGGTAGAACGTGATGCCGTGATAGGTGAGCGGATCGTTCACTCTGATGCGCTTCTCCAGGATCATCTGGTCATCGGTGGTGAAAAGGCTCAGGGTGCTGTGGTATTCCGACGGCATGCCGGTCGGCACCCCCGCCTTGTTGATGTAGTAATCGACGTCAAAGCTGTTGCATTGAACGACAAAACCGAGCGGCATCGCAGGGACGCCCTCGGGATTGGGGATCACCGGGCTCTCGGCGATCCCGAGCGCCGCCATGATCCGGTCCCACATGGGTTCGTTCCTGAGATAGACGACCCCTGACTTTCTTCCTTCCGGAAGGTTCAGGAACGCCTTGAACCCGAAAAAGGACCCCATCAGCGACCCCGTGAAAATGAGAAGGATGCTGATATGCGTGATATACACGCCCAGCCGGCTGTAAACGCCTTTCTGCGTAAGAAGCTGCAGCCCCTCCGGACCCTGGGCCTCGATGAAGCGGTATCGCCGGGCGCCGAGGGCGGCGGCCGCTCGTTCTCTGGCCTTGTCCATGCCGCTCTTGAAGAAGATATCCTTCTTGAACGGCACCGCCTTCAGGCCGTCGTCGTCGATGGGCTTGAGCGGCGCTGCGATGATCTTCAAGGTATGCGGCAGCCGGTCGAGCGTACAGACCGTCAGGTTCGCCGTAAAGAGAAAGAGGAGCAGCACAAACCACCACGTGTGATAGAGGTCGAAGAAGCCGAGCGCTTCAAAGAACTGGACCGTGGACTGGCTGTACTCCTGCAGGTATTTCTCCGGGGCCTCATTCTGCTGGATCACCGTGCCGACGACCGAGACGATCGCGAGGATGATGAGCAAAACAACCGCGAGTTTCACGGACGAGAAAAACTTCCAGACCCTCTCCGCTGCAATTTCAACGATTCCTTTTTTATTGTCCAACGCAAACCTCCCGCGCGCCAAAACAGTGTGCTAAATTAACATATCGACTTCCGGGTGTCAAGGAGTTTACCGGCAATAGGGACGATAAAGACCCGAAAAGGTGAAAATCCAAATCACGCCAATCCGTCATTTCAACCATCAAGAGAAATCTGTTCTCAGCGCCGGGAAAGATTCCTCGCTTCGCTCGGGATGGCGCATAACGATAAATTTTTGAAAGGGGCTTTTCTCAATTTATTTTTTTGCCCCCCCGATTCCCCGTCAAGTAATTGTGGATCGCCCGGGCCGCTTTCCTGCCTGCGCCGAGCGCCGAGATGACGGTGGCCGAGCCGGTCACGATGTCCCCCCCGGCGTACACCCCAGCCCGGCTCGTTCTGCCGGTGTCCGCCTCGGCGATGATATATCCGTTGTCGTTCAAGGCAAGGTCCTTCGTGCTCCGGGGAACAAGGGGGTTCGTGTTCGTGCCCACGGCCATGATCACCGTGTCCGCGGGAATGCGGAACTCGGACCCTTTCTTCGGCGTGGACCGGCGCCGCCCCCCGGTGTCAGGCTCCCCCTGCTCCATGCGCACGCATTCGAGGGCGGCAACATGGCCTTTTTCGCCGATGACCCGGACGGGGCTCGTCAAGGTCTCGAGCACGACGCCCTCTTCCCTGGCGTGACGCACCTCCTCCCGGCGCGCCGGCATGTCTTCTTCGCTGCGCCGGTACACGATGACCGTTTCGCGGGCTCCCAGACGGAGCGCGGTCCTGGCCGCGTCGATGGCCACATTGCCGCCGCCCACGACCGCGACGCGCTCTCCCCTCTTGATCGGCGTGTCGTACTCCGGCATCGAATAGGCCCGCATCAGATTGATCCGCGTCAGAAACTCGTTGGCCGAATACACGCCGGAGAGGTGCTCTCCTTCGATCTCCATGAACTTCGGAAGGCCGGCGCCCGTGCCGATGAAGCAGGCGTCGAACTCCGTCATGAGTTCATCCACGCTCACGAGTTTGCCCACCACGGCGTTCGTGACGATCTCAACGCCCATGGCCTTCAGGATCTCCACCTCGCGCGCCACGATCCTTTTCGGAAGACGAAACTCGGGGATGCCGTATACCAGCACGCCGCCGGCCTCGTGGAGCGCCTCGAAGATGGTCACCCGGTGGCCGCGTTTGGCGAGATCAAAGGCGCAGGCCAGCCCCGCGGGGCCGCTGCCCACGACCGCGACCTTCTTCCCCGTGGGCGCCGCCCGCTGCGGCGCTTCCTGCCGGCCTTTTGCCGCGGCCCGGTCCGCGGCGAACCGTTCCAGACGGCCGATCGCCACGGGCTCGTGCTTCTTCCCCAGGGTGCAGTGCTTTTCGCACTGGCTCTCCTGGGGACAGACACGGCCGCATACAGCGGGCAGAAGGTTTGCGCCACGGATGATTTCGATTGCCTCGTCGAACTCCCCGGCCTTGATCGCCTGGATAAACCGGGGGATGGGAACGCTGACCGGGCAGCCGGTCACGCACTTCGGTTCCCTGCAGTTGAGGCACCGCGCAGCTTCGACGAGCGCCGCCTCCGTCGTATACCCGAGGCAAACCTCTTCAAAGTTCGTTCTTCGTTTCCGGGGGTCCTGCTCGGGGATGGGTGTTTTATGAGGAATGAGCTTCGATGGTTTTTTCTGTTCGACGCGGCTTTGGTCCCGATTACTCACAGACAGGCTGCCTCTCTTTGCTCAACATGCTCTCGTGCCGTTTTTTCCATGCTTCAAACGATTCCTTCTCCTCGCGCGCGTAGGTCTTCTGGCGGTGCATGAGCAGGTCCCAGTCCACCTCGTGCCCGTCGAACTCGGGCCCGTCAATGCAGGCGAACTTCGTCTTGCCGCCGACGAACACGCGGCAGCCCCCGCACATCCCGGTCCCGTCGATCATGATGGGGTTCAGGCTCACCGTCGTTTTGACGCCGAAGGGCCTCGTTGTTTCGCAGACGGACTTCATCATTACGGCCGGGCCGACGGTCATGACCAGGTCCGCCCCCGAGGACTGCAGCTCTTGCGCGAGCGCCTTGGTCACAACGCCCTTCATCCCCCTGCTTCCGTCGTCCGTGGTCACGAGGACACGGTCGCACACCTCCTGCATTTCCTGCTCGTAGATCAGGAGGTCCTTGCTCCGCGCGCCCATCACGGCGATGACGGTATTTCCCGCCGCCTTGAACGCCCGTGCGATGGGATAAATCGGCGCCACGCCGAAGCCTCCTCCCACGAGGACAACCTTCCCGGCTTTTTCAATGCGGGTGGGAGTCCCCAGGGGGCCGCAGAGATCGAGGATGTCGTCGCCTTCCCGGCGGCCGGACAGCTCGGTCGTGGTCTTTCCCACGGCCATGACGATAAGGCTGATGGTCCCTTCCGCAGGATTAATATCGGCAAGGGACAGGGGGATCCGCTCGCCTCTTTCATGAAGCCGAATGATGACGAATTGCCCGGGCCGCGCTTTTCGGGATATCAGCGGCGCGGCGATCTTATAATAGAACACGTCAGGCGTGCGGATAAGCCGTTTCTCGAGAATTTTCGCCATAACCAGCTATATTACCACATTAGAAGGGCTGTTTTCCATCGAAAATAATTTCCCGCCGGGCGTCTTGCTGGTCGGAAGGGCCATCTGCGTAAAAAAGCCGGGGGTGTTGCCGCTCCGCGACCGCCGCTCCGTCTTTACTTGCAGATCTCGTTCTCCCTGCACATTCCTTCCTCCGCGGCAGGTCCTTCAATCGGCGGGATGACGCCCTGCTGTTTGAAAATATCGAGTTCCATGCCCGTTCCACTCGTTGCCGGGCGGCTTGTTTGCTTCCCGGATTTTGTTTTTAGTTTTGTTTTCGGATGCGTTCTTTCCGGCTCGGTCTCTTGCTTTTGCGATTCAGAGCAAAGGAGGAGATACCTCCTGATCGCTTCCGTCCCGGTCAGAAATACCTTTTGATATTTATCGTTCACGTAGAGCGTGGGCACACTGTCAATCCCCATGCCCTTGAGGTACGCGGAGTATCCGTTCACCTCGACGTGCTTTACCGTCATCTTATTTGCCGCGAGCTCATTCATGATCTCGGTGCAATGCTTGCATTCCTTGCTGTAAAACAGAACAAGCCGTTCGTTTTCGGGCAGGGTCGCCGTCCCGCCCGCGGGCAGCACCAGGTAAAGCATGCTGAAGACCGCGGCCATGGCCGCAAACCCCGCGATCATTCCCCGCTCCCCGGAGAAAAGCCTGAGGAGGCCGAGTATGGCCATCAGGCCGAAGATGATAACGCAGAAAAGACAGAAGGTGTGTATCCGAAACATCAGATACCCCATAAAAAACCCCTCGCAGGCGAGCGCGACGACGAGGATCAGGTTTATGAGGGACCCCGTCCACGCTGCATGATAGAAGCGGTCGCAGACAGTGAGCGCAGCCAGCGAGGAAAACGTAAGAAACCCGATAAGGAGAACTGAAAGGTCTCCGAACCTCGTGTATTGGGCGGTCAGCTTGCATCCTTCGGTAAAGCAGAGGCTCGTGCCGAAGAATTGCAGGACTGCCTCCACAAGCACAAAGCCTGACGCCAGTGCACTCACGGTCAAAAATAATTTTTTTATCGGCTGATCCTGTTCCCGCATGATCTTTCTCCCTCCGCCCCCTTCGGGAAGTAGCGTCGCAAATATCTTCTCTCTTACAACAATGTCGCCGCGAGTTCGGCGAGGTCGGAACGCTCGCCTTTGACGAGCGTAATATGGCCCGCGATCGGCTCTTCCTTGAACCG
>DASWAB010000196.1:0-3289 GCA_036391375.1 Nitrospirota bacterium | reverse complement strand
CCGCGGGTGGCCGATGCGATACTTGAGCATTATCTGCCGCGTTTTGCAGGAGACAAATTGCCCGACACCCTCGAAGGCGTGTGCGTCGGAATTGCCGACCGGATCGACACGATTACGGGATGCTTTTCCATTGGCCTTGTTCCGAGCGGGTCGGAAGACCCCTACGGCCTTCGCAGGCAGACCGTGGCCATTCTGAACATTTTGCTTGAGCGCGGTCTGCGGCTGCCGCTTGCCGTGCTCATCGCCGAGGCCTGCAAGGGGTATAACCTTCAGCAACAGGACAAGACCAGGATCGAGTCAGACACGCTTGATTTCTTCCGGCAGCGTCTTTCCGGCATGCTCGCTTCCGAAGGGCTCCGTTCCGATGTCGTGGACGCGGCGCTCTCGGTCGGGTTCGACGATCCGCTCATCGGCCGCGAGAAGGTGAGGGCGCTCGACGCCTGGAGGACGTCGGAGGATTATCAGCCGCTCGTGACGGCGCTCAAGAGGGCGGGCAACATCCTGCCCAGGGGCTTCAGCGGCAAGGTCAAGGAGAGCGTCCTTACGCTGGACGCGGAGAAAGCGCTTCACGGCGCGTTCATCCAGATCGAGGACCGGGTCATCGAGAAGACCGCGAAGCTCGATTTTCGCGGCGCCCTTGCGGACATCGCGTCGCTCAGGAGGCCGGTGGACGCATTCTTCGACACCGTCATGGTCATGGACAAGGACGAAGCGGTGAAGGACAACCGGCTCGCGCTCCTCGCGGGCGTCACGGGGCTCTTTTCCCGGATTGCGGATTTTTCGCGGCTGGTGCTGAGCGCGGAAGAAACGAAAAATAATTGATGGACCACGAATCTGCACGAATAGACACGAAGGATAAAACGGAAGTAAACGACTTTTGATAATTCGTGAACATTCGCGTTCATTCGTGACAAAAGAATATCAACATTTCCAGGGAGGATGGTCATATGGCTACGGGGAAAAAATATATTTACTTTTTTGGAAACGGCAAGGCCGATGGCACCGGGGCGATGAAGGACCTGCTGGGCGGCAAGGGCGCGGGGCTTGCGGAAATGACGAACGCGGGCGTTCCGGTGCCTCCGGGGTTCACGATCACGACGGAGGTGTGCAACCTGTTCTACGAAATCGGGAAGCGGGTGCCTGACGGGCTCGACGCCGAGATGCGCGGCTACATGGCGAAGGTGGAGGGAGCCTTGGGCGGGAGATACAAGTTCGGCGACGCCGACAGGCCGCTCCTGGTGTCCGTGCGGTCAGGCTCGAAATTTTCCATGCCCGGCATGATGGACACCGTGCTGAACCTGGGTCTGAACGACCGGACGATCAACGGGCTCATTCGCATGTCCGGCAACGAGCGCTTCGCGTGGGACGCCTACCGCCGGTTCATCCAGATGTTCGGCAACGTGGTGATGGGCATCGAGAAGGACCAGTTCGAACACATTATTCATGAAGTCAAAAAGAAGAAAAAGGTGAACCTCGACATCGAGCTTACGGCCGAGGACCTCAAGGGACTCGTGGCCAGGTTCAAGGCCAGGGTGAAGCAGGTGGCGAAGCGCGACTTCCCGCAGGACCCCTGGGAGCAGCTCATGATGGCCCGTGACGCGGTGTTCGGCTCCTGGAACAACCCGCGGGCCATTACCTACCGGAAGCTGAACGACATTCCCGGCAACCTGGGCACAGCGGTAAACGTGCAGTCCATGGTCTTCGGCAACATGGGCGAGACCTCGGCCACGGGCGTGGGCTTCACGAGGAACCCCTCGACGGGCGCGAAGGAATTCTACGGCGAGTACCTCACGAACGCCCAGGGCGAGGACGTGGTGGCCGGCATCCGCACGCCGCACCCCATCGCCGACCTCGAAAAAGAGATGCCGCAGGTGTACCGACAGCTCCGCGACATTACGACGAGGCTCGAAAAGCACTACCGCGATGTGCAGGACTTCGAGTTCACGGTGCAGGAAGGAACGCTCTTCATGCTTCAGACCCGCACCGGCAAGCGCACGGCCCAGGCCGCGGTCAAGATCGCGGTGGACATGGTGGGGGAGAGGCTCATCTCCAAGGAAGAGGCGGTGCTCCGCGTCGAGCCTGCCTCGCTCGATCAGCTCCTTCATCCCGTCATCGATCCCAAGGCCAGGATCGAAGTGATTGCAAAAGGCCTTCCGGCGTCCCCGGGCGCCGCATCCGGCAAAGTGGTCTTCACCGCTGATGAGGCTGTGAAACAGGCGAAAAAGGACAAGGTCATCCTGGTCCGTCCCGAGACGACGCCCGACGACATCCACGGCATGGACGCGGCCAAAGGCATTCTTACGGCGCGCGGCGGCATGACCTCCCACGCGGCCGTGGTCGCCCGCGGCATGGGCAAGCCCTGCGTTGCAGGCTGCGAGTCCATCAAGGTGGACCTCAAGGCGGAGAAGTTTACGGTCGGGAAATTCATCGTGAAGCTGGGCGACTGGGTCACCATCGACGGCGGCACGGGGCGGGTGATCATCGGCAAGGTGCCGACCGTGGAGCCGACGGTCTCGGGCGATTTCGGCACGCTCATGAAATGGGCCGACGAAGTGCGCACCATGGGCGTTCGCGCGAACGCGGACATCCCGCGCGACGCGAAAATCGCGCGTGAATTCGGCGCGGAGGGCATCGGGCTCTGCCGCACGGAGCACATGTTCTTCGCCGAGGACCGTCTTCCGATCGTGCAGCAGATGATCCTCGCCGACTCGACGGAAGGGAGGGAGAAAGCGCTCGCGAAGCTCCTTCCCATGCAGCGGTCGGATTTCAAGGGACTCTTTGAAAGCATGGCTGGATATCCGGTCACGATCCGTCTCCTGGACCCGCCGCTCCATGAATTCCTGCCCAAGCGAGAGGAACTGATGGTCGAGATCGCGGTCATGAAGGCGAAGAAGGCGCCCAAGGCCACGATCACGAAGAAAGAAAAACTCCTCCACCGCGTCGAGGAACTGCATGAGTTCAACCCCATGCTCGGCCACCGTGGTTGCCGCCTCGGCATCGTGTACCCCGAAATCACCCGCATGCAGTCGCGGGCCATTATCGAAGCCGCGTGTGAACTCGCGAAGAGGGGCAAGAAAATCGTTCCCGAGATCATGGTCCCGCTCGTAGGTCTCAAGAAAGAGCTCCAGAACCAGAAGGACCTGATCAAGGCGACGGCCGATGAGGTGATGAAGAAAAAGGGCGTCAAGGTCAATTACCTGATCGGGACGATGATCGAACTGCCGCGCGCGGCCGTGATCGCCGATGAAATAGCCAAAGAAGCGGAGTTCTTCTCGTTCGGCACGAACGA
>DASWAB010000195.1:0-1881 GCA_036391375.1 Nitrospirota bacterium | reverse complement strand
CACCTCCTCAATAAACTCGACCGGCTGGCGCTTCAGTGGGCGCTGTATGCCGGTGGCAGGAACGGGCGGATTGCGGAGCAGTTCGTCCGGACGGTCCAGGGCGGCGATATTGATTGAGCCGGAGGCGAGCGGATTTTCGCTATCCGATGTCGGCTGCCGCGAACGTGATCTCGTCCCGGAACGTCTTGATCAGGTACACCGACCGCATGAGATCCCGGTCCTTCACATTCACCATGGCCGCGTGCAGCCCCGCTCCCGCGAGGTAGCAAAGGTAGGCGGAGGCCACGGCTGACTTCAGCTTTTTCGGAAGGCCCGACGTCACGTTGGAGATCCAGACCAGCGTGTTGAGCGGCGGGTCGACCATCTCGTTTAACACCACGATGCTCTCGTGCGCGTTGAGCAAGTGCTCCTGGCCCATGCCCTTGCCGATATGCACCACCGACGGGTCGGCAAAGAGCCGCTCGTTCGGGATGTCGGCCTTGTTTGCCTTCTCGATGAGTTCCTCAAGGATCATGAGCTTGGCTTCGAGCGTGGCGGGCACGGCCCCTTTCAGCGCCCGGACGACGAGGCTCGACTTCGTCTCCCTGATCAGCGCGAGCAACTCGTCTGGGTCCTTTTCATCAGCGGAGAGGTAGTTGATGATGGGGGGCTCCTTGCAGAGCGGCACGGTCTTTTTGAGCGCCTTCGCGTTCCTCGAGTCGAGGCAGAGGGGCAGGCCGGAGCCCTGCTGCGCGGCCTCGGCCACGAGCGGGAGGACGTCCTCGTCTCCGATCCCGTCGAGAGAGACCTGGATGTTGATCATGTCCGCGCCGTTCGACGCCAGCTCCTTCGCCATGGTTTCGACAGCCTTGCGGTCCTTTTTTTTCACCGCTTCCATATACCCGGCATTCCTGGTGTTCAAATTGTCCGCGATAACGAGCATGCTGTTCTCCTCTATTCTGATGAATCTGATGAAATCCGCATTACTAAACTCGATAATTTCAGAATTGATTTTAGTATAGCATAAAATGAGGGCGGTTCCGAAGGGCGGGCGACAGACGCAGACCGGATTTTACGCGTTCATCGAAACCGCGGCAGGGGCAGGATCCGGTTCGGCACCTGTCGCCGGTATGCTTCGTATTCCTTGCCAAACCTTTTTTGAAGCTCGCGCTCCTCGAGCGGGATGATCACGGCATTCACCACCAGCGCGTCGATGACCGTAGCAAAAAACAGGGCGGTCACCTCGGTCCAGAGAAAAGAGCCCAGGAGCATCAATGTGTGCGACAGGTAAGTTGGATGGCGGACAACTGCGAAGGGGCCCGCTGTTATCATCCTTCCGGCAGCGGCATTCGACACCTCCGGAATGCCCATGATTTGCAGCCGCAGGAGCACGGCCGTCCAGACCTGCAGGCCGATCCCGATGAGGAGAAGGAGCGCGCCGAAACCGTTCACGAGAGGCGTCAGGGCGATTCTGGATCCGAGCAGAGAGTCGCGCATCGTGAACAGCACATATGCAAGAGGAAGCCACGTGACGGCGGGAAGGACATAGGTAAAAAGGCCGAGGCGCCGGAAAAACGCCGGGGCGCAATGGACCGGCACCCAGAAGAGGGGAATGGCCGGCCAGAGCATGAGAGCCGCGAGGGCGGACAGGTCGGGAAAGGAATATCCCATGGCGCATTATACAATCATCAGGGGCTTTGTTCAACGCTTCACTTCATCTTGACAAAACCCCGTCATCTTATAGACTAATTACATGCAGATCGAAACGCTCGGCTTGCAGCACAAGGATGTTCTCTCGCAGAGGCTGCGCGCGGCCGCCGTTCCGCTCTCAGAATATACCTTTCCCAACCTCTACCTGTTCCGCAAAAACCATGAATACGAGGTGATTTTCGATACGGACGT
>DASWAB010000194.1:0-1836 GCA_036391375.1 Nitrospirota bacterium | reverse complement strand
AGCATGACTAAGGTAGCGATGATTCTGAAACGGTCCCCCTACGGAGACATCAACGCGGCCGAGGCCGTGCGCCACGCCCTTGGCGCCGTGTCATTCGAGCTGAATGTCGATCTGATCCTGGTGGACGGCGGGGTGCTGCTTGCAAAAAAAGGACAGGACGACGGCGGCACAGGCTTTACCAATCTGGAAGACGCTCTTAAGGACTGTCTGGACATGGGCGTGACGGTCTCTGCCGACAGCGCCTCACTCAAAGCGCAGGGCATCGCTGCAGGCGACCTTGTCGACGGAATAACGATGGTCGACGGCAAGGGACTCGCGCGGCTGCTGAAGGAAGCGGAAACGACGATGATATTCTAAAGGAGGCTGCTATGATCGTTATGATAAAGAGCGCGCCGGACACGGCCGATGGAGCGCGCGGCCTGACCCTGGCGAAGGAGGGCGGCGCGGACATCGTTTTGCTGCAGAACGGCATCTATTTTGCGCAGAAGGATCGGATCGGCGGCTTCTCCGGCACGGTGTATGTTCTGGATGATGATAAGCGCCTGCGCGGATTAAAAGACGCCGAGGTTGATGCCAGCGTGAAGGCAATCGGCTACGATCAACTCACGGACCTCATGATGCAAAGCGATAAAGTGGTGGGGATGTTTTAAGAAGTCATCTCTCATCTACGCCGGAGGGGGAGGAAAAATCATGGCAAGGATCATTGTCTTGGGCGGCTCGTTCGGCGGATTGACGGCAGCATTTGAACTCAAACGGCTTCTCGGCAGGAAAGCGGACGTGACCCTGGTCAGTGAAGACGACCGCTTCGTGTTCCTGCCGTCTCTGCCGTGGCTCATCATGGGATGGCGGAAACCCAGGGACATCACGCTCAAGGCGGCCGAAATCCTGAAGCCGAAAGGAATCGATTTTATCCACGACGCCGCAAGGCAGATCGATGCCAGTGCCTCAACGGTTACCACTTCTGCGGGAAAAGTGCTGCCTTATGAATTTCTCGTCATTGCGACAGGTCCGTATCTTGCTTTTGACGAAATCCCCGGCCTGGGACCGGACAAAGGGTATACGGCCTGCACCTTCACGCTCGACCACGCGGTGAAGACCGGCGCCACCTGGCGGAGCGTCCTGGAAAACCCCGGTCCGGTCGTTGTCGGCTCGTCGCAGATGGTCTCCTGCTTCGGCCCGTCCTATGAGCTTGCTTTCGAGATGGACGCCGAACTCCGTCGCCGCAAGATGCGGCATAAAGTGCCGATCATCTATCTTACGTCGGAGCCCTATCTCGGCCACATGGGCGTCGGCGGACTGGGAAATTCCAAGAGATTCTTCGAGCATGAATTCGCCGAGCGGGATATAAAGCCGGTGGTCAGTCAGGCCATCCAGGAGGTCGCCCCCGGCGAGATCCGGCTGAAGGATGGGAACAAGATCCCCTTCAAACTTGCCATGATCGCGCCACCCTTCAAGGGTGTTCCGGCCGTAACGCCTCTGGGCAACCCCCGGGGGTTCATTCCCGTGGACAAGAACTACCGTCATACGAAACACAAGAACATCTTTGCCATCGGCGTGGCTGTAGCCATTGCTCCTCCTGAAGCGACGCCCGTTCCCACGGGCGTGCCGAAAACCGGCTTCATGACGGTCAAGATGGCGAAGGTCGCCGCGGCGACGATCGCATCCGACGTGACCGGAGCGGCGCAGCCGCACGCGGACGAGCTTGGTGTTGTCTGCCTGATGGACATGGGGAATACGGCTGCGATCATGAAGGCCTATCCGGTGCTGCCGCCGAGGCAGAGTTCCTACACGAAAAAGGCGGTCTGGGCAAAATGGATGAAGGTCCGGTTCGAAAAA
>DASWAB010000193.1:0-19709 GCA_036391375.1 Nitrospirota bacterium | reverse complement strand
CCGCGAGCTCGCGGCCTTCGCCCAGTTCGGCTCCGATCTCGACAAAGCAACGCTGGCGCAGCTCAACCGCGGTCAGCGCATGGTTGAGCTCCTGAAGCAGGACCAGTATGTCCCCATGCCGGTCGAGCAGCAGATCCTCGTCATCTTCGCGGGTACGAACGGATACGTGGATGATATTCCGGTGAACGCACTGAAGAGGTTCGAGCAGGAGCTGCTTCGTTTTGCGACGAGCAAATACGGCGATCTCCTCAAGGACATCCTTGCCAAGAAGCAGATCGATGACAGCCTCAAGGGTCGCGCGAAGGCGGCGATCGAAGAGTTCAAAAAATCGTTTACCGCGTAGACAGTTTGGACTGTGGAGTTCGTAGTCCGGAGTCAATGACAAACTCGAAACTCGAAGGTTACTCATGCCAAGTTTAAGAGACATTAGAAGAAAAATTACGAGCGTCAAGAAGACCCAGCAGATCACCAAGGCCATGAAGATGGTGGCCGCGGCGAAGCTGCGGCGCGCGCAGGACCGGGTGATCGCGGCGCGGCCGTATTCGCGCAAGATGCTCCAGGTGATCGCGAATCTCGCGGGCCGTGTGGAACGGGCGCAGCATCCGCTCCTTGCGAAGCGCGAGCCCAAAAAGGTGAAGCTTCTGGTCCTTACGTCGGACCGTGGGCTCTGCGGCGCGTATAACACCAACATCCTGCGCAAGGCCGTTGAAACGGTCCGGCAGCTCCAGGCCGAGGGCAAGGAAGTAAAGGTGAACGTCGTGGGACGGAAGGGCCGGGATTTCTTCCGCAAGCGTTCGGCCTATTCGCTCGGCAAGGTCTGGTCGGACCTCGGGATGATCGATTACGACAAGGCCGCGGACGTCGGTAAGAACATCGTCGAGCGGTTCACCGCAGGCGAGACGGATGAAGTCTATCTTCTCTATAACGAATTTAAGAGCGTGATTCAGCAGAAGGTGACGCTGGAAAAGCTTTTGCCCATTGAGCCGCCGGCAGAGGCCGATCCGTTCATGGCGGCGGTCGATTACCTCTATGAGCCGTCTGCTGAGGCGATCCTGAGCTCCATCCTCCCGAAACACATCGAGGTGCAGGTCTACCGCTCGATGCTGGAAAGCCAGGCGAGCGAGATGGGCGCCAGGATGACGGCCATGGACTCCGCCACGCGGAACGCCAGAGACATGATTAACAGGCTCACGCTCAAGTTCAACAAGCAGCGCCAGGCGGCGATCACCAAGGAAATCTCCGAGATCGTGGGCGGCGCGGAAGCATTGAAGTAGCAGATCACGAAGCACGAAATCTAAATTCTGAACAAGGTACAGAGGCACGGTCGTTCAGAATTTCGCATGTTAGGATTTCGATATTGCAGTTTACTACAGGGGGTTACCAAATGAGTACAGGAAAGATTGTGCAGGTGATGGGCGCGGTGGTGGACTGCGAGTTTCCCGTCGGCAGCCTGCCCCAACTGATGAACGCGCTCCGGATCGACCAGTCCGAGGACAAGAGCATGGGCTCGCCCGCCATCCATCTCACGCTTGAGGTCGCGCAGCACCTCGGCGAGAACCGGGTGAGGACCGTGGCCATGTCGTCCACCGACGGCCTCATGCGCGGCATGAAGGTCGCGGACACGGGCAAGCCGATTTCCATGCCCGTGGGCAAGGAAGTGCTGGGCCGAATCATGAACGTGATCGGAGAGCCCGTGGACGAAATGGGGCCGCTCCAGACCAAGGACACGCTTCCCATTCACCGGTCCGCTCCGCTCCTCGAGGACCTCGATCCCACGAAGCAGCTCTTTGAAACAGGCATCAAGGTCATCGACCTCCTTGCGCCGTATACCAAGGGCGGCAAGACCGGTCTCTTCGGCGGCGCGGGCGTGGGCAAGACCGTGCTCATCATGGAGCTCATCAACAACGTGGCCAAGCAGCACGGCGGCTACTCCGTGTTCGCGGGCGTGGGCGAGCGTACCCGTGAGGGAAACGACCTCTGGGTCGAGATGAAAGAGTCGGGCGTCATCAACAGAACGGCCCTGGTCTACGGCCAGATGAACGAGCCGCCGGGAGCCCGTCTCCGGGTCGGCCTGTCGGCCCTCACGGTCGCCGAGTACTTCCGCGACACCATGGGGCAGGACGTGCTCCTGTTCGTTGACAACATATTCCGGTTCACGCAGGCCGGTTCAGAGGTGTCCGCACTCCTCGGGCGCATGCCGTCGGCCGTGGGTTATCAGCCTACGCTCGGCACGGAAATGGGCACCCTGCAGGAGCGCATCACCTCGACGAAGAAAGGTTCCATCACGTCGGTGCAGGCCATCTACGTGCCGGCCGACGACCTGACCGACCCGGCGCCAGCCACCGCCTTTGCGCACCTCGACGCCACTACGGTGCTTTCGCGTCAAATCGCGGAACTGGGCATCTACCCCGCCGTGGACCCGCTCGACTCCACCTCGCGCATCAAGGACCCGCACATCATCGGTGAAGAGCACTACAGCGTTGCGACCCGGGTGCAGCTCGTTCTCCAGCGGTACAAAGAACTCCAGGACATCATCGCGATCCTGGGTATGGACGAACTCTCCGACGACGACAAGCTTACCGTGTCGCGGGCGAGAAAGATTCAGCGCTTCCTGTCTCAGCCCTTCCAGGTGGCCGAGGCATTCACCGGCACGCCCGGCAAATACGTGCCGCTCAAAGAGACGATCAAGGGCTTCAAGGAAGTCGTCGACGGGAAGATGGATGACATCCCCGAGCAGGCATTCTACATGGTTGGACCCATCGAGGAAGTGTTCACGAAGGCGGAACAGCTCGGGTATAAACGGTAGTTAAAAACGATACGGAACAGTTGCATGAAGAAAAGCACCTTTTTCTTCATGCAACTTGAATCATGGATCCAGAATCCATGAACCAAAATGAGCGCCGAGGATTGGAAAAAGAAAATGGTCGCTGAAAAAGGGAAAATGCTTCTCGAAATCGTTGCGCCGAGCCGGCAGGTGGTCCGCTCCGAACGCGTGGATGAAGTGATCGCGCCCGGCAGCGAGGGCGAGTTCGGCGTGTTGCCCGGACACACGCCATTTCTGACCACGCTCAAGGTCGGCATGCTCTCCTACCGTGAGGGGACGGAGTGGCATCACCTGGCCGTGGATTGGGGCTACGCGGAAGTCGGAGCGGACAGGGTCGTCATCCTGGCGGAAGGCGCGGACCGCGCGTCGGACATCGACATATCCGAGGCCAGACTTGCCAAAGAGCGGGCCGAGAAGGCGCTCTCAGAGAAGCTCGATCAGAAAGACTATGAAAAGACACGCATCGAACTTATGCGCGCCATGATCCGGATCCAGGTGGCGGAGAAACACGGGCAGAAATAGCGAATAAAACACCTCTCTCTAAGAATGCAGGAGGCAGCCTTCGGGCTGCCTTTTTTTTTGGCGCTTGCTTTTGGGAAAAAGCCGCGAGGGCTCAGCCCTCTCTCGCCGAGCAAAATACCTTGACAGACCTTTTTTTATAATTTATAATCATTCTAAATTAATGGAAGCGCATGTTCATAAAAAAGATGCCGGCGTTCGGCTCAAACGCACCCCGCAGCGGCTGGCGATCCTCGACTTTCTTGCGGGGAACACCTCGCATCCTTCGGCGGAAGATGTCTACCGGGCGGTTTCGAAAAAGCACCGCTCGCTGTCGGTCGCGACCGTCTATAATACCCTCAATGCGCTTGCGAAGGCGGGAGCGCTCCGTGAACTCAGCATCGACCCTGAACGGCGGCGGTACGATCCGGACACGAGCGGGCACCACCATCTCATCTGCGTCGCGTGCGGCAAGATCGCCGATGTCCCCGGAGGCGTCGCGGTCAGTCTGCCCCCGGAAATGGCGCAGGGTTTTCTCGTCCTCGGAGGACATGTCGAGTTTCATGGTTACTGCGCAATCTGCAAGAAAAAAGGGAAGGCCGCCCGCGTTCCCTGATGATACGTTGACTCTACAAACGAAGAGGAGGTCGCAACTATGGGCGCTATAGAGATCAAGCCCGGCATCCACTGGGTGGGGGCCGTGGATTGGGCGATCCGCGATTTTCACGGATATGTCACCCCAAACGGCACGACCTACAATAACTACCTTATCCTGGACGACCACGTCACCCTCGTTGATACGGTCAAGCACGAATTCTCGCATTACACCATCGACAATATCAAGAGCCTCGTGGACCCGGCCAGGATTGAGTACATCGTGATCAATCACATCGAAAACGACCACGCGACGAGCCTGGGCGAGATCATGGACGGGGCGCCGAATGCCCTCATCCATATCACCGAACGCGGCAAGAAGGGGCTGGACCGGTTCTTCGACACGTCGCGGTGGAAGTTCCGGATCGTGAAGTCCGGAGAAACGCTCTCTACAGGCGCGAAGACGATCACGTTCCTCGAGACCCCCATGCTCCACTGGCCTGACTCCATGATGAGCTACGTGAAGGAAGACAAGCTGCTGATCAGCCAGGACGGTTTCGGCCAGCACCTGGCCTCCGCCTCCCGGTTCGACGACGAATACTGCGACCGGTGCTCGACCGTGGAGCTGGAGCACGCGGTGCGGGACTACTATGCCAACATCCTCATGCCTTTCGGGCAGATCATCAAGGCCAAGATCTCCGAGATCCAGAAGCTCGGGTGGGAGATCGACATGATCGCGCCGGATCACGGCGTCATCTGGAGGCAGGATCCGGGCAAGATCGTCAAGATGTATCTGGACATGGCGAACAGCAAGGCGGACCTCCGGGTCGTCATCGTCTACGACACCATGTGGCACAGCACCGAATATATGACGATACCCCTTATGGAAGGCATCCGGGCCGCCGGCGTGGAGGCGGAAGTGATCAAGCTCCGGGCGACCCCCATGAGTATGGCGACCAAGCGCTTCTGGGAGTCGCGCGCCCTCCTCATAGGCACGCCGACCCTGAACAACATCATGTATCCCAGCATTGCGGAGTTCCTTACCTATCTCCGGGGCCTTCGGCCGAAAGACCGGATGGTCGGGGCCTTCGGCAGCTTCGGCTGGGGAGGCGGCGCGGTGAAGGAAGCGTACAGCGTGTTCAAGCAGATGGGACTGGAGGTCGTGGAGCCGGGTGTCGAGGTCCTGTATCGGCCGGGGCCCGAAGATGAGAAGAAGTGTTTCGAGTTCGGGAAAAGCTTCGCGGAAAAAGTGGTCGAGTATCACAAAAAATTTCAGTAATTCCGTAACATGAATGGGTCAGGAGTATGCTCGAAACCGCTGGCATCCCCGTGAAGACCGGAACGCCTCCCTTACCCCACTTTTTTTATTTGACATTTTTAAATAATAATTTTATAATTAACTAAAATTATTTGACACCCATCGTCCCGGATGGTGAGGCGGCATGCAGGCTAAAACGCGAAAGAGTGTTAAGCACTGGCCCGAGAACGAGCGGCCGCGCGAGCGGCTGATGGCGTACGGCCCGTCCACGCTCTCGGAAGCCCAGCTTCTGGCCATTATCATCCGGAACGGCCGGGAAGGACGCACGGCCGTGGACCTGGGGCGTGAGCTTCTCGAACGGTTCGGGAGCCTCGCGGGAATCGAGCAGGCCGGCATCCGCGAGATCTGCGCGATAGAGGGTATCGGTCCGGCCAAAGCGGCGGAGATCAAGGCGGCGATCGAACTCGGCAGACGCTACCAGAAGCCGAGTCTCGCGGGCGCTTCCTTCTGCTCGAGCCAGGACGTCGTCGCGTATTACCGCCCGAGGATGAAGGACGCCAAGAGGGAGATGTTTCGCTGCGCCCTGCTCGACGCCAAAAATAAAATCATCCGGGAAGAAGTGGTTTCGGTCGGCAGCCTCACCGCTTCCATCGTCCACCCGCGCGACACGTTTAAAGCCGCGATCCGGGAATCGGCTGTCTCGGTCATATTCATTCACAACCACCCGAGCGGCGACAGCAAGCCCAGCCAGGAGGACATTCTGCTTACGAAGCGCCTCGTCCAGGCGGGCGAGGTGCTCGGCGTTCAGGTGCTCGACCATATTATCATCGGCGACGGCGGCCATTTCAGTTTCCGGGATAATGGGATGATTGCGCGTACGCTGTAACGCGGGGCCTCATTTTCCTCCGCTGATGAACGCACATGCACGAACGGACAATCATAGTAGTCATTACGGCGACGATCGCGGTCCTGCTGCTGCTGATCGCCATCATGTTTTTTACGAGCATCTTCCGAAGGGTATACAATAAACGGAGATACCAGAAGCTCGACCGCTTGCGGGAAGTGTACGGCAAAAGACTCCGGGAGGCACTTGCGTCGGGCAGTCTGCGGCAAATACGTGACGAATTGATCGCCCCTCCGCAATCGAACACCTGGCAGGTGATCGAGGACATCCTCCTCCAGGTGATCAACGAGGAACAACATCAAGCGAAGATAAAAGAATTATTCTCCGGACTCGGATACATTACCTTTCACGAAAAACAGCTCGAAAGCAGGAATGTGCAGGCGCGGGCGCTCTCTATTGACAAGCTGGGCAAAATGAAAAGCGAAGCATCGTCATCGAAGCTCATTCCCCTGCTGGACGACGAGGATCCGGAGATCGTTTCCGTCGCGGTGCGATCGCTGACGAAGATAGGGGGGCAGGCCTGCCTGCAGGCGCTTGTATCCCGGCTGCCTGTTCTGCTCGGCAGGTCGGTGGCTGGCAAGGCCATGGAAATAGCCCTGCTGGCCTTTGGCCCCGAGGCGATCCCCTCCCTGGTCGACCAGAAAGGGGGAGACGATCCATGGGCGGTCTCGTGCATCCTCGAGGTCCTCTCGCGCCTGCCATCGGACCCGCGATCGATCCGCCTGGCGGCCCTGCATCTGACGAGCCAAAATGCCGAAGTGCGGAGCAAAGCGCTCAAAGTGCTGGGCAGGCCGGAAAGCGCCCGCACCGTTCGATATATGTTGAAGCAGGTCCTGCCCCTGCTTCGGGACCCGGTGTGGTATGTCAGGCTCCAGGCGATACGGTCGGCCAGAGAGCTGGGGCAGGGAGACGCCGCGGCCCAGATCGGAGAGCTCCTTTTCGACAAAAGCTGGCAGGTCCGGAATGAAGCTGCGCAGGCGCTGATCGTGATCGGAGAAGGCTCCCTGGACATTTTTCTCGGCGCGCTGGCGGGCGCCGACAAGTATGCAAAAGACAGCGTGTGCGAGGAAATAGAAAAAACGGATTTCGCCGCACGACTGATGGAACATCTCAAGGGGCCCGACCAGGGACTCGAGAAAAAATCGCAGCGGATCCTGGAGACCATGCATTTTCTCGGGTTCTCCACGCCGTTTTATGAGTATCTGGAACGGGGAAATGACAAAACCGTAAAAGACCGCATCCGAAATATAATGAAGGCGGGGGCGCGCGCATGAAGAGTATCCTTACGCTGGCGGTCCTGGGATTCAACTATTTCGTCGGAGTTTATTTCGGCATCGTGAATGCCGTTTATACGGTCCTTCTGGCCCTTGCCCTGTTCGTGGTATTCAGGCATCTGCGCCGCATCAAATATTCGCCGCACAAGGAGTTTCACACTTCTCCCGAGATCCCGCCTGTCACGATCCTCATCCCCGTGCATAATGAGGAGGGGGTCGTGCTCCGGAGCATACGCTCCGCGCTTGCGGCGGACTATCCCTTTTTCGAGGTCATCGTCATCAATGACGGCTCGAACGACAAAACGCTCCAGACGGTGATCGACGCATACCGCCTCAGGAAGATCGACCGCGTCTACCGGACATTCCTCAAGACACGGCCCGTGAGGGGCTTTTACTCCAACCTGGAGACGCCGAACCTTCTCCTGGTCGACAAGGAGGGGGGCGGCAAGTCGGATGCACTGAACTGCGGAATAAACGTCTCCCGGTCGCCGTATTTCTGCTCCGTTGATGCCGATTCGCTGCTTGAAAAAGACGCCCTTATCAGGCTCATGACGCCCCTGCTCGAGAGCAGCGTCCCTGTTGTGGCGACCGGCGGGGTTGTGCGCATCCTCAACGGCGTCCGGCTCACCGACGAAATAACGATCCAGGAAATCGACCTGCCGGAAAAACCGCTCCTTCTGTTCCAGATCGTAGAGTATATCCGGGGGTTCCTCTTCGGCAGGGTGGGATGGGACACCCTGCGGTCGCTCCTGATTATTTCCGGCACCTTTTCGCTTTTCCATAAAGCCACCGTGGTGGAAGCCGGCGGGTTCAGGGTCGGAAACGTTTCGGAAGACATGGAAATGGTCGTCCGGCTGCACCGCCATATGCTTAAGAAGGAAAAGCCGTACCGCATACGCTTTATTTCCGATCCCATCTGCTGGACCGAGGCGCCGGACAGCTTCACGATGCTCGGCAGACAGCGCAGGAGGTGGCACCTCGGGCTGATCCAGAGCATCTCCGAAAACCGGGAGATGATATTCAGACCCCGGTTCGGCAGGATCGGGATGGTGATCCTCCCCTACTATATTCTTTTTGAAATCCTCGGTCCGGTGATCGAACTCCTCGGGTATATCGTGGTCGTCCTGTCCTACGTCCTCGGACTTTTGAGTGTAGATTTTCTCCTCCTGTTCCTTACACTGGCGATATTCTACGGGGTGTTTCTTTCGACCGCGGGCATCTTCCTCGAGGAATTGACGTTCAGGCGGTATCCGAAGTGGAGGCATATGTTCAGGCTCCTCCTCTACGGTGTGCTCGAGAATTTCGGATACCGGCAGATCAACTCGGTGTGGAGGCTCCAGGCCATCTTTCTCTTCCTGTGCGGCAGGCGCGGATGGGAGTATGTCCGGAAAAAAGGAACGAAAAAATACGCAAAGGTCAGTCCGGCATGAACGGCGTGAGACCGGGTCCCTGCCCGACCATCACCAATCGGGATCATCGGGGAAATAGAAGCAGGGTAAAAGACACATTGGCAAGGAAGGATCGATGGAATGGTGATTTTTCTGGCATTGAGTCTCGTCGCAGCGATGGTTGACGGCGACACGGCGATGGCAAGAAGTGATTATGCGGCCGCCACACGGTATTATCGCGCGGAGGTCGCAGCTCATCCCGAATCGTACGAGGCAAAATTCAAGCTCGCGAAAGCCCTCTCCTTCTCGAATCACCGTAATGAGGCGATTCAGCTTTACACGGAATTGCTGGCAACGCGACCGGATAATTCCGATCTGCTCCTCGCGCGGGGACGGACGTATGCGTGGGAGAACCGCTGGCATGAAGCCGAGGCGGACATCACGGCGGTAACGAGGCGATTGCCGGATTACGGCGATGCATGGTCTGCGCTCGGGGATGTGTATCTCTGGAGCGATCGGCCCCGCGACGCCGTGAACGCGTATGGGAAATGGATAGCGGCGAATCCCGGCGACTCCCGCGCGTATATTGCCCGCGCAAAAGCCCGGCGGTCGGCGGGCGACTTCGACGCGGCGCTCGCCGATTTCGAAGCGGCCCGCGCGCACGGAGCCCCGGACAAGGAGATTGATGAGTATCTTGTCTCTCTTCAACGACGCAGATCGGAGCAGGAATCGGTCGCGCCGGAGGCGTACACGTGGCTGGCGAGCCTGGCATACGATAACAGCAGATTTTCGACGGGCCGAAGCGACTGGAATTATTACACCGCCACGCTTCGCCGATTCTGGGAACACGGCTCGCTCGCCTTTGAATATCTCCGCTCCCGGCGGTTCGATGAGAACGATTATGCTCTCGCACTCGATGCGTATGTTGATCTCTGGCCGCGGGCGTACGCGAACCTGCGGTATCAGTATTCGCCGCGGGCCGTCCTCTATCCCGATGACTCTTACCGCGCGGAAATTTTTCAAGGGGCCGGAAAAGGATGGGAGCTTTCCGGCAGCTACGACCATATGGATTTTACGTCAGGCAGCGTCGATATGTACGGCGTCGGTCTCGGGAAATATACGGGCAACTGGTATCTCCGATGGCGGACCCTCTTTATTCCGGCGCCCGCCAAACTGGGCATTGCCAATCGCGCCCTCGCCCGGTATTATTATGCCGGGAACGGGGACGATTACGTTGAACTCAACGGCGGCTTCAGCGAGGGCGGCGAATTCGTGCAGGGAACCTCTGTCGTAGAAACAACGAGGGGTAGCTCGTTCGGCGCGGCTTTCCAGACGTACTTTCATCCGCGCTGGGGCATAAAAATTTCAGCCGGCTATGACGATGAAAAGACCCTTTTCGGGCGAAGCATCGTTGAAAATAGTTTTTCGGTTAAACTAATGACGCGCTGGTAATGCGCTCTCCGCAGGGCCGCTTTCCGTCCGAAGGCATGTGGACCGGCATTGACGGAACGGCCTCCTCTGGCCAAGGAATACCCAAAGATGAACACACCAGCCCCGAAGAAACCGGAACGTTCACGTTCCGACACGTTGAAAACGGGCGCTTCGCTCTTTACGAACCTGTCCTCGTCGCTTCTCATCGCATTTTTTGCCGCGCGTATCATAGAGTTCGCATACGTTTCCCGGACCAATAATCCGCCGCAGGATTTTGTAAACGTTATCAGACAAGCGCTCCTGTTCGAAATGGTTTCCTTCCTCGAAGCGCTTCCGTTCCTGTTTATTCCTTTTTTTATTGTGTACGTCAGTTGCAAGACCAAGAGAACCCGCTTCCGCGTGTACGGCGCCGGAGGAACGATTATCATAATTCTCTACGCAATGCTGATCAAGTATTTCGCCACGGCGCTGGTTCCCCTCGGCGCCGACTTGTTCGGCTATTCCTTAAAAGATGTCGCAACAACGGTCAGAGGCGGTGTTACGCTCGATGTCATCACGATATTTCTGTTCCTCATACCCGTCGCGTTGTTCTGGGCCTCGTTTGTTTTTTTCTTCTCACGCAAAACCAAACCGGCATACGCAGGCGTCATATTAGGAGCAGGGGCCTTGTTGGCCTGCACGGTATCCGCTTTGCCAGCGGGCAAATCCTTTAAAACGGAGTTATCGTATAATCTGGCTTTGAACAAAGCGGCTTATTTTGCCGAAGAATCCTACGCCTATTTTTTTCACGCGACAAAAGGAAATGCCGATTCCATCAGGGATGCACGACGGCCTCAAAACGCCCCGACGTTCAAATATGAAAGTTCCGAATATCCGTTTTTAAGAACCGACAACACTCCGGATGTATTGGGCAGGTTCTTCAACGTCGATTCCAACAGGCAGCCCAACATAGTTTTTATTCTCGTGGAAGGCTTGGGCAAGGCTTTCAGCGGACCCAACGCATATCTGGGAAGCTTTACGCCGTTTCTTGATGAGTTGGCCGGAAAAAGCTTGTACTGGGAGAATTTTCTTGCCTCACAGGGGAGGACTTTTGCTGCGCTTCCGTCTATTTTGGCTTCCTTGCCCTTCGCTGAGCATGGTTTTAACGATCTTGGCAAAAGGATGCCCAAACACCTTTCGTTAATGAGCATCCTGAAGCACAACGGGTACCGGATTAAATTTTATTTCGGCAGCGATTTGGATTTCGACAATGAACGCTTGTTTCTCCAGCGGCAGGGAACGGATGTTCTGGTCGGCATTGATGACTATGATAAGCGGTACGCAAGAAGTCCCGGGACAAGCTGGGGTTATCCCGACAGGGAGCTGATGCGGAAGTCGCTGGAAATGGAGCGGCAGGATTCGCGGCAGCCGTATCTTTCGTTCGTGCAGACGATGAGTATGCATACTTCCTATTCAATACCAGACCAAGAGAAATACATTAAGCTCTTCGAGGAGCGGATGAACAAGCTGGGCTTCGATGAGGCCCAGAAGGAACGCCATCGTCCCTACGAAAAAATATATTCCACAATCATGTATACCGACGAGGCATTGCGTTTCTTTTTTGAGGAATACGCAAAACTTCCCGCTTACAGCAATACCATATTTATCATCACCGGAGATCATCGATTGCCCGAGATACCGATGTCCACCAAGATAGATCGGTTTCATGTTCCTCTTATCATCTTCTCGCCCCTGCTTAAACATACAGCGCACATCGAGTCTATTTCGTCACAATTGGATATTACCCCTTCAGTACTGGCTTTCCTGAAGAAGCATTACAAGATAGACGCGCCGTCCGTCGCGCCCTGGGTTGGCTCAGGGCTGGATGTCGATACTTCTTTCAGAAATATCCATCAGTATCCACTCAAACATACTAAGACCAATCTGATCGATTATATTTCCGGAATGTATTTCATCGATCAAGACATCTTGTTTTCCATCGGCAAGTATATGGATCTGGAGCCGATACAGGACGAGGAAAGAAGGAATGAGCTGATTGCGGAGTTCAACCAATATAAATCAAAGAACGACCGTTTCACCCGTGAATTGAAACTCATTCCTGACAGCTTGTACGAACAATACGGCCCGGGGACGATACGGCAAGGCGGATAGTGCAAAGAGAGTTTGCCAAGACATGCATCCGGCAGTGACCCGCGAAAGCGCTCAGTTCGTCGACGCCCATGTGCATATCCGGGAAGGGAAGGGGCTTGATGATATCGCCGCGGCGGGCGTGACAGCCGTCCGGGACGCCGGATCGAGAGAAGGCGTCGGCCTTGCGGTTTCGCGCCGGCGTCCGAACGCCGCCCCGGCCGTCGTCACGGCCGGATGGGCGCTTGTTAAAAAAGGCGGCTACGGTTCCTTGTTCGGCGTGCCGGTCGAGACGCGGGATGAGATCCGGTCGGAAATTC
This sequence comes from Nitrospirota bacterium, assembly GCA_036391375.1. Taxonomy (GTDB): domain Bacteria; phylum Nitrospirota; class UBA9217; order UBA9217; family UBA9217; genus DASWAB01. The sequence continues at coordinate 7,091 of DASWAB010000193.1, read as the reverse complement.
TCCGGCTCAGACGCGCGGGGGCTGGTATAATAAAGGTTATGGCCTCCGGCATGGTCAGTCTCAAAAAAACGGGGACCGTAACGCCGGGAGGCTTTGATCGCGATGACCTCGGTTTCATCATTGATGAGGCCGCCTCGCACGGGCTCACGGTCATGGCGCACGCGAACGGAGAGCGCGCGATCATCGCCGCCGCCGAAGCGGGCGCGCGGTCCATCGAGCACGGTTTTTTCATGTCCGAGCGGGCGATCGGGGTGCTGGCGAAGGAAAGAGCATTCTGGGTGCCGACGGTGACGGCGCTCAAGCGGGCCGCAGATGCCGGCGGCGCATCAAAAGAAGCAAAAGACTTTGTCGCAGGTCTCATCCGCAGTCATCTCTCCCTCCTGCGGCTTGCGCATGAAAGCGGGGTCCTGCTCGCCGTGGGCACGGACTGCGTACTGCCTGCTCCCTCCTACCGTGAGGCTTATGAATCTGAGCTTCGCTATTTTGAACAAGCGGGAATTTCCCCTGACAAAGTAACGAGAATCGCCTGTGAAGGCGGGGCGAAGCTGCTGGGATTGGATCTTTAGCCACGAATTTGCATAAATTGACACGAATGAAAAAAGAATTATAATGTTTCTATCGTTCCTGTTCTGTCCGTGAAAATTCGTGTTGATTCGTGGCAAAAAATCGGAGGTTCTCATGCGCATCGGCGTTCTGTCAGGCGGGGGAGACGCCCCCGGGCTCAACGCGGTCATACGCGCGGTCACCAAGACAGCCATCTTCAAGTACGGATGGGAGGTGACCGGCATCATCGACGGGTTCGAGGGCCTGCTCTCTCCCACCAAGACGCGTCAGCTCACTTCATGGAACACGCGGGGCATCCTGTTCGTAGGCGGCACCATTTTAGGCACCACGAACCGTGGCAATCCCTTTGCGCACAAAACGATCATCGGCGGCAAGGAGATCGTCGAGGACATGTCGCCCGAGGTCCTGGGCAATATCAGGGAACTGGGGCTCGACGCCCTTGTCGTCATTGGAGGGGACGGGTCCCTCAAGATCGGGGCCGGCCTGCAGAAACTCGGCGTTCCCGTGATCGGCGTTCCGAAGACCATCGACAACGACCTTATGGCCACGCACGTGACCTTCGGTTTCCAGACCGCGGTGGACACGGCGACCGAGGCGCTCGACAAGCTTCACACGACCGCGGAGAGCCACCAGCGGGTGATCGTGCTCGAAGTGATGGGGCGGTACGCGGGCTGGATCGCCCTCGAGGCGGGCATGTCGGGAAGCGCCGACGTGATCCTGGTCCCCGAAATCCCGTTCAGCATGGAAAAGGTGGCCGGGCGGCTGCTTGAGCGAAAAAAGGCGGGGAGCAAGTCAAGCATCGTGGTCGTGGCGGAAGGCGCAAAGCCGCTGGGCGGCGAGATGGCGGTGCGCGAGAAAGCGGCGGACGGATACATCCTCAGGCTCGGCGGCATGGGCGAGATCGTCGCGGGCGAGATCAGCAAGAGGACGGGATTCGAGACGCGCGTGACGGTGCTCGGGCATTTGCAGCGGGGGGGCAGCCCCTGTCCCTTTGACCGGCTGCTGGCCACGCGCTACGGCGCAGCGGCTGTGGAGCTCATCGCCCAGAAGGAATTCGGGGAGATGGTCTCCTATCAGCCGCCGTTCATCACGTCCGTGCCGCTCGAAAAGGCGATCAGCCAGCTCAAGCTCGTCGAGCCCGAAGGCGAACTCGTAAAGATCGCCGAGGGCCTGGGGGTAAGCTTCGGAAGATGAGCCTCTTTTTCCTCTTCATTTTTCTGATCTACGGCGGCGTGCATGCCTACGCGTTTCTGCGCGCCCGGATCGCCTTTGCGTTCGGCTACGCGGCGGGGGCGGTCCTTGCCGCATTCATGCTGCTCATGGTGCTCGCGCCCGCGCTCATCCGCGCGCTCGAACAGTACGACTATGAGGTTCCGGCACGGGCGCTTTCCTACCTCGCCTACTTCTGGATGGCGGCGCTGTTTCTGTTTTTTTGCGGCTCCGTCGTCCTCGATATCGTCAATCTCGTCATCCGCGCCGCCGGCTGGTTGACGCGCTCCGGGAGTTCATCGTACCTTATCCCCGGAGGGACATCGTTCCTCATAAGCCTTGGCCTCTCTCTCGCCGTCTGCATATACGGATATTTCGAGGCGCTTAATATCAGGACCGAACGGGTCAGAGTCGAGACCGCGAAGCTGCCCCCCAACCTCGACCGGCTTACCATCGCGCAGATAACCGACGTCCATCTCGGCATGATCATCCGCAGCGATCGTCTCGAAAAGATGCTCGAAGCGGTCAAGGCGGCAAAACCCGACATCTTTATTTCCACCGGCGACCTGGTCGACGCCCAGATCAACCACATGGTGGGGCTCGCGGAACTCCTGCGCGGGGTCAAGACAAAATACGGGAGCTACGCCATCACCGGGAACCACGAGTACTATGCAGGTCTCGATAAATCGCTCGCCTTCACGAAGGAGGCGGGCTTCACGGTCCTCCAGAACCAGACGGTCAGCGCCGGGCCGATCAACCTCGCGGGCGTGGACGACCGGACCGCGGTGCTCCTGAAACTGGAAAAACCAATATCGGAAAGGGAGCTTCTCTCCGGGCTCCCGCACGGCCGGTTCACTCTTTTTCTCAAACACCAGCCGCGCATCGACAAGTCCACGATCGGCCTCTTCGATTTGCAGATATCCGGCCACACGCACAAAGGCCAGATATTCCCCTTCACCCTCCTGACGCGGTTCTTTTTCCCCCTGAACGCAGGCACATATGATCTCGGCAGCGGCTCCCTCCTCCACGTGAGCCGCGGCACCGGCACCTGGGGCCCGCCCATCCGTTTTCTCGCCCCGCCGGAAGTGACGATCTACGAGATCGTGCGGAAGACGACATCGTGATCACGATGCTAACACGATCTGTTCTTATTCTCCTCTGTTCTCTGCTTATCATCCTGCCGGGTTGTATGACCGAGCACGTCAAGCCTTCGGCGGAATATCCCGCTGTCCAGCATCTGACGTCATTTCTCGTAAAAAAGACCGATTACGACGAGCATGGCCGTCCGCTCTTTCACGAAGCGCTGGAGAGGCGACCCGTCAGAGCAGGCGAACAGTTTACATTCGTGCAGTCCTTAAACAACAGACCGATACGCTCCTACGATATTGCGGTCGTGGAACAGAAGCCGGACATGAGGCGACCGCTCAAGGTCATCTATGAATGGACCGGCAAGGGCTTCGCGACTGGATTGAACGTTACGGGACACTTATCCCAGGTCCGTTTTGAAGGATCGGGCAAGGACGCGGGCTTGTATCTGGCTTTCGTAACAGCCCCGATTGTCATCGGCGGCGTGACCGGGTTCGTTGTCGGCATTGTTTCGTGTCTGCCGGACACAGCAACCGAGCTGAAGCACCTCGTCGTGAACGCGCGGGAGACGGTGATCGGTTATACGGTGTACGAGTACGATGAAAAGGAAAGGATCAGGTTCATGAAGCTCTACCCGCCCGATGAACATGCGCGGGAGTTGGTGAGAACGGAGTTCTTTTATTCGGGAGAAGGCGAGGCGCCGGTCAGGACGGAGGTGACCAGCGTGGTTGAGAAGACGGTGAGGGTGATTCGGTGATAATGAGGATGCTGCTGGGAGAGACATTCACTATTGATTACTATGATAATGCTCCGCGGGGGGCGTATAGGTAAATACGCTCATAACGCGCCGACAATTTTCTCGTATTCGGCGACCAGCTCGTTATTCTGATTCCTGATATCTGCGGAAAACATAAAAAATATTCCACGCCTTCCGTTGAGCTTGACCTCCGCTGTCAGCGTGTCGCCCGGCCCTGCGCTGTTTTTATACCGTACGATCTTCTGAACAACGCGCGGCCCCTTTTTCAAGCCTTCCACAGCAGTGGGAATGAGCGCGGCGGCAACAAGGCAGACAAACTCGTCCTGAGCATAGCCGGGATACGTCGGCGCGCCGGGGAAATGGCCGTCAAGATCCTGGTCGTCGCCGTGAATTTCCTTCACTCCCGTCATTCTGTCGGGTGCGCCGGCATGATAGAAAACGCCGTCGATCTTTCTGAGTGCCGCCCCTTTATGCGGCAGGATTGTTTCGAGGCTTGCTCTGTTAAAACAGACAAAGGGAGTGTCCATCGTTGTCCTCTCTCCGCTTAACTGACGAGTCTTTTCTTCCGTCTTCGCCAGGGGTTTACTACAAACTGGGTCAAATAGCAAGAATTTTAGAGCGTGCTAACAGTATAGCATGTTAGGGATGCGATGGGCGGCCGGGAGGAAGTCTTTTTATGGCAGCAGTTTTAAAGAAGCGCACTTGATTCTTACGCCGTATCATTATATAATCCAAGTTAATTATCCCCCCGAGGACAGGAGACCATGCCGTTTACCGGAGAATTGGAACATCTGAACATCGTGGACATTATCCAGCTGGTCCACACGACGAGGAAGTCGGGCATTTTTTCCGTTAAGGGAAGCACCGGAGAAAGCAGGATCGTTTTCAGCGGCGGATCCATCGTTGGCGCGAATCATATCGACAACAGCGTCCGCATCGGGACCGTTTTGGTAAAGACGGGCGCCATAACGATCGACGACCTCAAGCAGGCGATGGACGCCAGAAAGAGCGCGGACGAGAACCGCTTGCCGCTTCTCGCCACCCTGGTGCAGATGGGCAAGCTGAAGCGGGAAGACGCGCTGCGCGGGCTCAAGAAGCTGGTCGAGCTGACGATCGTCGAGCTGATAGGCTGGACCAGGGGCACGTTTACGTTCGACACGGATGCGAATGTGGTTTCTTCCGAGGGAGAGCAGGACCTGGGAGTCGATGCCCAGATGGTTTTGATGGATGCGCTCCGCATATTCGACGAGCGGGAGCGCGACCGCGCGGCCGGAAAGGAAGTGCCTCCCCTTGCGGCGCTCTATGCCGACGTCGTCCCCGAGGAGGAGGGCGCCGCTGAAGCGAAAGCAGAGCGCACGGCCCTGACCGCAGATGATCTCGGACTTGCCGACCTCGACCGGCTTGAGAAGAAAATACCCCCGCCTGTCGCTGAAATGGAGGTTTTTGATCCGGTCGAAATCCATCGCCGGAAAATAAAAGAACTGCTCCCGGGTTTTTCCTCCGACGAGCAGGAGGCATTTTTTTCCTTCCTGAAGAAATCCCCGGACCGAAAGGCCGCGCCCGCCGACGCCGCGGCGAAACAGGCCGGCAAGGCAGTCGTCCTGTTCAGCGGCGATGCGCTGATCAGTCATTCGGTTCTGTCTCTCTGCAACGATGAGGGCGTGCTCGCATTCGCCGCGGACGACGAAAAGGAGCTCGACCGGATGGTCTCGCAGTGTCTCCTTTCCGCGAGAATGCCCGTCGTCGTCTTCGACGCTCCCGTGAAATCGGAGGACGGGTTTTCCGGTGAAAAAATCACGGCTCTGAGGGCCCAAGTAAGAGGGAAGTACTCCGCGGTCCCCGTGCTTCAATTCGCCTCTCCCCTGGACGGCGATTTCATCCTTCAATCGTACCAGGACGGCGTGAGGGCGGTCTTCCCCAGGCCGTCGAAGGAAGACCGGAGAGAAACGTACATCCGGGACACGATACGGTTTCTCGACGCGTTCAGGTCGTATGCCAAGCGTTTTCAGGAGGGGCGCGACGATGCCGACAGCTGCGGCAGGAAACTCAAAGACGTCATCACGTCGCTTCGTGGGATCGCTAACCCTTCCGATGCGGCGCTCGTGGCGCTGATGGCCGTTGCCGATATGTTCGAGCGCGCGGTCACGCTTATCGTCCGCGCTTCGGAATTGACCGGTGAGCGGGCCATAGGGATCAGTTCCGAAAAAAGCATGGGCCCGGCCCCGGCGGACCGCCTGAAGGTCCCGCTTTCCAAGCCCTCCGTTTTCCGGGACGTTCTCGAAAAAGGGCGTGTTTATTACGGAGAGAGCGGCGATGAAACGCTGAGGACATTTTTTTCGGAAATAGGCAAACCGACGAGCCCCGCCATCGTTCTGCTGCCCTTGATAAGCGATCGGAAGGTCATAGCGATGATATACGGGGATTTCGGGCGAAAGGAGCCGTCTCCCGTGCGGCTCGATATGCTCGAGATCCTCGCCCTGCAGGCGGGCATTGTTCTGGAATATACGATTTTTCGCAGACAGGTGGCGAAAGCGGCTCAAAAATCATAGGCAAAACAACCTGGTTTGAATCGTTTGAGTCGTTCGAATCGCTTGATCGGTTCCAACTGCTTAAACAAGTCAAACTGCTCAAACGACTGGAATCTCTTTTTGTTATAGACGAATCGGAAGCGGAGGTGCAGCGGCATGGACAATGCAATTCTCAACCAGATTCTCAACATTGCATTCGAAAAAAGGGTTTCGGACATCCATTTCGAGGTCGACAACCCGCCGATGTTCCGGGCGCGCGGCCATCTTATCCGCTCCAAGCTTGCGAGCCTGACGAAAAAAGACACTGAGTTCGTCGCAAACGCGGTGATGGAGCAGAACAACCGGAAGACGCCCGAAGACTTGAAGGAATTCGACACATCCTATACGCTGCCGAACGTCGGTCGCTTCCGGGTGAGCATCTTCCGGCAGCGCGGCAATCTCGGCGTTGTTATGCGCGTTATACCTCACCAGATAGGTACGTTCGAGGAGTTGAATCTTCCACCGGTGCTGGGCAGGATTTCGCAGGTTCCTAACGGCCTGATTCTCGTCACTGGGCCGACCGGCAACGGCAAATCGACTACACTCGCTTCAATGATGAGGTTTATCAATGATAATTTCGATTATAATATCATTACGATTGAGGACCCGATCGAGTTTCTGTTTACTTCGAACAAAAGCTGTATTATCCAGAGGGAAGTAGGCATAGATACGGAAAGTTTCAGCGTTGCATTACGGTCTGCAATGCGGATGAATCCGGACGTCATTATGGTGGGAGAAATGCGCGATCTCGAAACCATAGACGCCTGTGTGAAGGCCGCAGAGACGGGGCATCTGGTATTGTCCACGCTTCATACCCATAATACGGCTTCAACCATCAACCGTATAGTTGGTTATTTTCCGCCCCAGACGCATGAGAACATCAGGCAAAGGCTAGCAGAGAGCCTTAT
>DASWAB010000192.1:0-2006 GCA_036391375.1 Nitrospirota bacterium | reverse complement strand
CCCTGAAAAGTGACTGAGGCACGATCTGACCTTGATCCGCTTGATCCTTCGATATCAGCGCGCTCCCAAAGCCGTTTTTCTCACTGCCTGCTGCTGAAGCTCGCCTTCTTGACCGCCATGTCCACAACAGGCAGTGCAGGCACGGACGTTAACCCATATGTTTTTTCAAGGCTCATGTCCCCGGGGATCGACGCGAGCAGCTTCTCGGCAACCTTCTGGTCCGCCTGCCGGTACCTGAGCCGCGCCTCCACCGTGACCGCGCCCTGCTTCTTGACCGGCCCGACGCCGAAATGCGCGTCCTTGTAGCCTCGCGGCGGGATGGTATCATGCCGCGAAAATGAGATCACGATCCAGGGGTCGATGGCAAAATGGAAGTCCGTGCCCATGCCGTCGGAATTGAACAGGCGCGTGTCCGCGGTCAGGGCGCCGTCCTTGTCGGGCCCCCCGCTGGTCAGGACAACCGCGCCTGCCGCATCCCGCGCCGTCACCTCAAGCCACATCTGGCGCACGTTCGTGAGCGAGGTCGGCAGGTTGTGGCCGGCCCGGATGTTCTTCACCCGCACCTTCACTTCGGACAGCGCCTTGTTCCGGTACACCGGGAAGATCTCCAGGTCCGCCGCGGCCTTGAGCTTTGCCACGGCCATGTCGAACTTTTTCTTCTCGCTCGCTGCAAGCGTCTCGTCCCCCGCTTTTTTCGCCGCCGCCTCAGCAAGGAAATAGAGCAGATAGTTCGCCCCGCTGAAGTAATGGCGGTACTGGCCGCGCTCGGGCTTCGCGAAGGTGTCCGCCGATCTCTTGAAGGTGTCCGTGTCGACCATGTGGCAGTCCTGGCAGAGAATGCCCTTCTGGGCATAGGGGCCGTGTTTCCATTCGAGATAGGTCGCCTCGAGCGGGAAATGGTTGTCATAGTGATAGACCTGATGGCACGCCGCGCACAGTTCGGCGCGCAGATGCAGGGGCGATTCCACGCACTCATGGAAGCCCATGCCGCAACCGTCGGCCGGTTTGAACGGTCCCCGCTTGATGAGTTTCACGCCTTCCTTGGAGTCCACGCCGGGGGTGAGAATGAACGACCCGTTCTCCGGCTCGTGGGTCGGCGTCTGCCAGTGCGTCACCCCGCTCGTGGAGTGGCAGATGTCGCAGGACACGCCGGCCTGGGCCATCCTGCCCAGGCCTTTCATTCCCGGGCCCTTGATCTCGCCCGCCACCATGCCCGCGGCTGAGTGGCAGCCCTCGCACTGTCGCGCGATCTCATGGCCCACGGCCTTGACGCCCTCGTTCAGCTCTCCCTGGTACACCGGGTCCTGAAACGCGAGCGCGTGCACGGACCCGGTCCATTCCTCGTACTGCTGCGGGTGGCACCCCGCGCAGACCTCCGGCTCGGTAAAGCCGGCATTCGATTTGTTCCATTTGATGAGGGAGGGATAGTAAGGATAGAATTCCCGGTCAACGTCGAAATAGCCGCCAGCGAACGAGGCGGATGCAAGCAGGACGATGACGAATAGCGATGCGGCGGCCACGAGATTGCCATGACGATGTTCCATGTTGTTCCTCCTTGAGATCATTCAGACACACGAGGTTATCCCGCGACATCGGCAAGATGAATATATTATAGCATAGCCGGTTTTCGTCATGCACAGGCCGGGGTTTCGGCTTTCAAGTTCATTTTGCTTCTATTTATTGGAATATCACGCGGGAGGTGCGTTTTAAATCCATCCTGAAAAGCCAAAGTATGTTGCTGTGGAGGGTGCTATTGCAAAGAAAGTTTTTTCGTTGGCCAGGAAAAAACATGTATCTGCGGAGACGGGCTTATCAATCTGTGGCTGAGAGAAAAACTTTCAGCGGCCCGCTGAGAATGTCTGCGCTGTCCTGCTATCGCTTCACTTCCTGCGTTTCCCGTTTGAACTCCGAGGTGAAGTGGAACGTGATCTCCGGGGCGGCCTCGATCATGTTCCGCAGGACCCAGTCCGATTCCGCGAGAAAGACGATGTTGCCGTCCTTGTCCG
>DASWAB010000191.1:0-4249 GCA_036391375.1 Nitrospirota bacterium | reverse complement strand
GAAGATTCCCGTGATCATCAAGAGCAAAATCGCGATCGGCTCCTTGGTGTTCACCCTGACGAGTTTGAAAATCCGAGAAAATCCATAACGCAGAAGTTCATGGCCCGAAGCCCGTGCGACTTTCAGCCTTTGCCCCAGGCTTTCCTACTTCCTGTCGTTTCCGCCCCTCAAATCTGGTATAATACATCACGATCAGCGTCAGGCTTGACGATGACTGCATGGAGTTGAGCCATGTGCGGCAAGAAAGCGACATTTTCGGTCAGGCCCTTTGAAAAGCTCCGGAAGGCTATGGAGGGGAACGCTGCGCGGGTCGCGCCTCCGCCTTCCCGCAAAAAGAAGAAAGAAGAATATTCGGACGACGAGCTGTTCAAGAGCGAGATGGATGGCGTTCAGGAGATCAAGGAGTTCCGGGCGCTCGCCTGCGATCAGCCTCACCGGAAGATGAGCGCCGGTACTGCGCGGCCCGATCCCGACAGGGAAGCGCTGGCGGTCCTGGGACGGATTGCCGAAGGCCGGGAGCCGATCCATCTGCCTGACACGCAGGAATATGTGGAATGGGCGAACCCGGATTATCACGACCATATCATTCCGAAACTGCACGAGGGGCATTTCTCCGTCCAGGCATACCTCGATCTCCACGGCTGCACGGTCTCCGAAGCGGAAGAGGAACTCGATCTGTTTTTCGAGGAATCTTCGAGAAAATCCTTTAGCTGCGTCAAGATCATCCACGGCCGGGGGCTTCGCTCCGTCAAGGGCGCCCGGATCAAGAACGCGGTCGTCAAAAGGCTCTCCGGCCATTATCGCAAGGACATCGTCGCCTTCGTCACCGCGCGGCAGTGCGACGGCGGGCTCGGCGCCTTGTATGTGCTGCTGAAGAAGAGGTAAGCACTTCACATTGTCAGGCTGATCGCGCAGATGGCGGGCATGATTTCTGCAAACTTTTCCGGTTGCCCTTGAGGAGACGCCTCGATTCTCATTTTGAGCTGCCCATGAAAGTCCTTACTCCCTCCGCTATTCGCTCCTTCCGCAAGAAAATTTATAATTATTATTCCAGGCACGGCCGTGACCTCCCCTGGCGAAGAACCCGCAACCCCTACCGCATTCTTGTGTCCGAGATCATGCTCCAGCAGACGCAGGTGGAGCGGGTGGCCGAAAAGTATCAGGAGTTTATCGCGGCGTTTCCGGATTTTTCTTCACTCGCGAAAGCCCCTCTTTCGAAACTGCTCCGCGTCTGGTCCGGCATGGGATACAATCGCCGGGCGCTCTCGCTCAGGAGACTGGCACAGACCGTCACTGCTGAACACAAGGGCAGGCTCCCGTCCGTACCGGATGTGCTTGTGGAATTGCCCGGCATCGGGCCGTACACCGCGGGCGCCGTCGCAGCGTTCGCGTTCAACCGGCCTGTCGTGTTCCTGGATACCAACATCCGGCGCGTGTTCATCCATGAATTTTTTCATGACCGCGAGCGCATTTATGACGATGAGATACTTCCCCTCCTGGAACGGACCCTGGATGCTGAAAACCCCCGAACGTGGTACAATGCCCTCATGGATTACGGCGCCATGCTGAAGAAAAAGCAGGGCAATCCCAACCGAAGGAGCGCGCATTATTCACGCCAGGCCCCGTTTGAGGATTCAAACCGGCAGGTGCGGGGCAGGATCATCAAGGTCCTCGTAAAAGAATCGCCGCTGACGATGAGTCGGGTTGCGGCGAAGACCGGCATGGACAAAGAGCGGGTGAAAGCGAACCTTGTCAGGCTCGCGAAAGAAGGGTTTATCAAAAAGAAGGGAAGAGGCTACTTCATTTAGCCACAGATTTACTCGGGTGGCTACAGGTACAAGCAAAAGCTTGAATCAGCCACGAATGGTCACGAAGTTGCACGGATGAAGAAAACCTATTCCCATGGATGGCATGAAACGTCGAGTAAATTTGTGCTGAAAAAGTCTTTATGAGGACCGCTCCTGACTACATCCAGCTCTACCCTACCTTGCGGTGCGACCGGTCCTGCGAGTTCTGCTTCAACCGGTCCATGCCGTTTGTCCCCGATATGTCCCCCGTTGCGTTCAGGGCGATGCTCGATGCGCTTGCGAGAACTTCCTCGAAGACGCTTGACATTATGGGGGGCGAGCCGACGATGCACCCGGACATTGTCGCGTTCATCAGGGAAGCCGTGGAGTGCGGTTTTGCGGTCAACATCAGCACAAACGGATCGGACCTGAATGTCCTCGCGGAAATCACGCGGATCGGCGGGGCGGTCACGGTCGGCGTTTCAATCAATGATCGCGACACCCTTGAACGGATCCGCGGGTTCATCGAAATGCAAAAGCCCGTTGTCAAATCGGTTTTTCATCCCGGTCTGGACCGTGACATGATCAACGAAATCCTCTCCCTCGAGCCGAAAAAGTTTTACCTGATTTACCGCGACGCCGTGGACCGCGAAGACCTTGCCGGGACCATCGCCTTTTCGCGCTTTGTCCATGCTGCGCAATCGTTCGGGCCGCCGGGCCTCGGTATGGTATACTGTTCCGGCTTTGTCCCCGATATAAAAAACTACCCTGAGCTCTCACGTGTCAGATGTCCCGCGGGGACCACGAAGCTCGGTATCATGCCGGACGGATCGGCGTATCCGTGCAATCTTTTTTTCGGGAAAGAAGAATTCTTACTTGGCAATATCCTGACCGATCCTTTCGAGGCTATCTGGCAAAGCAGCGCGCTCGCGTTCTTCCGGGCCTTTCGCGGCAACGTCTGCCCGCAGCGGACCTGTGCAGTTCACCGGCAGTGCCACGGCGGATGCCCGGCACAGGCCCTAGTCCTTTCCGGAGACATCGCCGCGCCTGATCCGCGATGTTCCGCCTTGCACTAAAAGAGAAAGAAAACGCTATGCTGATCATAAGCCGGGACATGCGGGGACGGATATTCGGAGCAGTGCTCTTCAGCTTGTTTCTGATGTTTCATCTTTATCATCTCGCGCAAGGCTGGAGCGCTTTTAATGCCGCCGCGAAGGCGAACAGCCTGCTCATCACGGCGACGATTTTCCTGTTTCTCTCGTCCTACTTTCTGCGAAAAAAACCCGTGCGCTTTGCCGAAGGGATCAGGGAGACGCTCTTTCCCCTCGTCTGCGCAGCCTTGCCGCTCGTTATCTACCACGACGCGGAGCTTTTGCGATACGTTTTCCTCCCAAAAAAATATTATGCAATCTTCCACGGCATCTTCGGGCTCTTCCAGAACAGCCTTCTCAGTTGGAACCTTTTGTCCATGACCCTTGCCCTCGCGGGCAATTTCATTACGCTCGCAGGAATGGTTTCGCTGCGGCGCTCTTTCAGTCTCATGGTGGAGGCGCGGGAGCCTGTTTTTACCGGCCTCTACGCATACGTGAGGCACCCGTTGTATATCGGCGAGGCCATTGCCACGGCCGGCGTGCTCGTGTTCCGGTTCTCTGCGGCGAACGTCTTTCTCTTTCTCCTTTTTCTCGCGTGTCAGGCTTTCCGGGCCGCGCTTGAGGAAAAAAAACTTCTTTCCGCGTTCCCGGAATACCGGTCGTATCGCCGGAGAACGGGCGCTTTCTTGCCGCGCACGCTGCGGCCGATCCCGCGCCGCGCTCAAGAGAAGGCCCCTCCCGAACGCCCTTCAGGCCCTTAAAATGCCGTTGTAAAAGTCCATAAGATGGTATAAAATTAATCCGTTTCCGCGGTACATCATTAATGATTGCTTGAGGAGGAAGTAATGCGCCAGACCAAAATCACTCTTTCCGACAAAGAGATCCCCACTAAGTGGTACAACATCATGGCTGACATGCCGAACAAGCCCAAGCCGCCGCTTCACCCGGCCACGAAGCAGCCCATCGGACCGCAGGACCTGACGCCCATATTCCCCATGACGCTCATCGAGCAGGAAGTGAGCCAGGAGCGCTGGATCGACATTCCGGAAGAGGTCCTCGACATCTATTCGCTCTGGAGGCCGTCGCCTCTCTTCCGCGCGCACCGTCTCGAAAAGGCGCTCGGCACGCCCGCCAGGATCTATTATAAATATGAAGGCGTTAGCCCGGCGGGCAGCCATAAGCCGAACACGTCAATCCCCCAAGCTTACTATAACAAAAAAGCGGGGATCAGGCGCATCGCGACCGAGACCGGCGCCGGGCAGTGGGGCTCGTCCATGGCGCTTGCGGGCAGGCTTTTCGGACTCGACGTCACGGTCTACATGGTGAAGGTGAGCTACGGCCAGAAACCCTATCGCAGGATCATGATGGAGA
>DASWAB010000190.1:0-3744 GCA_036391375.1 Nitrospirota bacterium | reverse complement strand
GGGGGACGCGGTAAAATGAATACCGAAACGCTCGCAGTTGTAGATCGGGTTGTTGATGGCGTGGATCTCCAGTTCGCATGCGTTGCACGAGCCCGCGTCAACCTGACGGATGGCCAGGCTCCCCTTGAAGCGCCGCCTGATGACTTTTTCAAGCTGCGCGCCGATCTTTTCGATCTCCGGATCCGCAATCGGAGGAAGCGGCTCGGTCACGATGCCGGTGCGAAAGATTTGTTTAAGGATTCGGATCATAATACACCTATCTACTACGGAGACACAGAGAAGGTCAGAAAACCAGAATCAACTGATTGAGATGTTGAATCGGCTTGAATCTGCTTTTCTACCAATCAAATAGTCGTTGCTTTTCTCCGTGCCTCCGTGTCTCTGTGGTTAATGTATTACAAATCATTCCCTGAATACGACTGATTAAAGCTCTTGTTACACAAGGGAAAATCGGGCACGATGTTTCCGTGGATGCATTGTTCGAGGCCGAGCCAGTTGACGGAGGACGGGTCCCTCACCATGCAGCGATTGATCTCCCCCTTCGGCCCGGACTGGACCCAATAGATGATCTCCCCCCGCCAGCCTTCGACAGCCGCAAACCCGGAGCGGTCAGGCTGCGGCGCGCGAGGCGAAGAAGAAACCGCGCCCTCCGGAAGCGTTTTCAATATTTCCCGGATGATGCGAATGGAATCCCTGACTTCTTCCACTCTTACCCATGCGCGGGCGTGAACATCGCCCGAAACCAGGATGGGGGTGCTCACGTTGATCCGGTCGTAGGGGGGGGACGGATGATGGATGCGGCAGTCGAGGTTCAAACCGCTCGCGCGCGCGGCGAACCCGACCATGCCGAGGTCACGGGCCTTCTCTGACTTGAGGGTCCCGGTATCCCTCACCCGGTCCTCGACGGACGGGTTTTCATCGTAGATCACGACAAGCCGCTCGAATTCCTTAGTCAGCCAATCCAGTTCCGCGAGGATCGCCCTGGCACCGGCCGCGTCGATGTCAATGGCCACCCCTCCCGGAACGATCTTATCCATCAGGAACCGGTGGCCGAAGAGCTTGAGGTTCGTGCGAAGAACCATCTCCTTGAGCCGGTGAAATTGGTAGAGAAGGATCGCAAACGCAACATCGTTGCAGATCGCCCCGAGGTCGCCCAGGTGATTTGCGATGCGCTCACGTTCGAGGAATAAAGCCCGAAGCCACAGCGCGCGGTCGTGCGGGATGCAGCCGGTCATGGCCTCCACCGCCTGGCAGCAGGCAAGGCTGTGGGCCACGGTCGAATCGCCGGACACCCTCCCCGCCAGGCGCGAAGCCTCGCCCCAGGAGAGGGACTCGAAGCGTTTTTCGATCCCCTTGTGCACATAGCCGAGTTTCTCTTCAAGATTGAGAACGCTCTCCCCCATGGCCTGAAAACGAAAATGTCCGGGCTCGATGATGCCCGCGTGCACCGGCCCCACGGGGATTTCATAGACGCCCTCGCCTTCGGTTCGTATCCAGCGGTATTCTCCGGGGACCCTCGGCAGACGCTTCGAAGCGTCGAAGGACTTTCTGAGCGGCCAGGCGTCCTCGGGCCAATCCTCATGCTTGATCCAGGGCCGCTGGTCAGGATGGCCCGACGCGCTCACTCCCATGAGGCTTTTTATCTGGCGCTCAAAACGGAAGGCCGGGACAAATTTTTTCGTGAGAGAGGGAAACGTCGGATCATGAACCGGGACCTCGGTTTTTACGACAAGGTATTCCTGCTCCCGGCGATAACAGGCATAGACGCCGAATCCCCTGCCGAAGGGCGTTTCATCGGATGCCCATTCGGCGGCAAGCAGCGCATACTCCCGCTTCAGCGCCCCCCCTGCCTCGGCGAACCGGTGGCGGGGGACCGCGACGGCCATAACGGTAGAAGGGGCGAGCGTATCGTCCTCCCGCGCATCCGCGCCGAAAAGGTTCATGATGAAGTTTTTTAGCCTGATCATAATTTACCGTGTCCGCAATCAACAGTCCGCTTGTCCCGGCGATTTGGCAACAGCCGGTGAATTCAGCTTATTTTAGCAGACCCACCGCCGTCTGGAACCACCCCGCCAGAAATTTCGGCATATACAGCCCGAGGACGAGCACCGCAGCCATGTGCAGGAGCACCGGAACGTGCGCCGCTTTCATGCGGTGCTGGTAGGGGGGGATTTCGCCTCCGACCATCGGCTGCACGCGTCTGAAGAGCGCGGCGAAAGAAACGCCGAGGCCCAGCAGCAAAAACGGCGCCAGAAGCGGCACGTCCTTGATCGTCGCCGTGAGAATCAAAAACTCGCTCGTAAACACCCCGAAGGGCGGCATTCCCACGATGGCCATGACGCCGAGCGCCAGCCCCCACCCGACGAGCGGGTTTCCGCGGATGAGCCCTTTGATTTTATCCATTTCCTGCGTCCGGTGCATCTGCGAGGCATGCCCGACGGTAAAGAATATCGACGACTTGGTCAGGCTGTGGACCAGCATGTGCAGGAGAGCGCCGAAGGTGGCCACGGGGCCGCCCAGGCCGAAGGCAAACGTGGCGATGCCCATGTGCTCGATCGACGAGTATGCGAAGAGCCGCTTGATGTCCTTCTGCCGGAGAAGCGAAAATGACGCGACCATGATCGAGATGATCCCGAATCCCATCATGATGTTGCCGGAGTGATGGGTGCCGGTCGAGCCGTCAACGAGGACCTTGCAGCGGACCAGCGCATACAGCGCGATATTAAGCAGGAGTCCGGAGAGGACCGCTGAAATCGGCGTCGGGCCTTCGCTGTGGGCGTCAGGCAGCCAGTTGTGAATGGGGACAAGACCCACTTTGGTGCCGTATCCCACCATGAGGAAGACAAATGCCAGGGAAAGGATTGTCGGTTCGAGTTTGTCGCTCACCTGCGAGAGGTTCGTCCAGTGCAGCGCCGCGCCGCCGGCGCCGAGCACTTTTTCCGCCGCAAAATACAGGAGCACCGTGCCGAAAAGAGCGAGTGCGATGCCCACGCCGCAGAGGATGAAATATTTCCACGCGGCCTCGATCGCCGCCGGCGTCCGATAGAGAGACACCAGGAGGACCGTGGACAAGGTCGCCAGTTCCATGGCGATCCAGAGAATGCCGACGTTGTTGGTGAGCAGGCAGAGCAGCATGGCGAAGATGAAAAGCTGGAACATGGCGTGGTAGAACCTGATCCGTTTGTGCCCGATGGTCCCGTGCTCGCGCTCACGCCGCATGTACCGCCTGCTGAAGATGGCCGTGGTCATCGACACGAAAGAAGTGAGGACTGTAAGGTAAACGCTGAAGGCATCGACAAAAAAGAAGTTGTTCCCCGCCAGGATGGGGCCCTGCTCGTATACCTGGAGCGCAAGCGCGATGCTCGCCGAGAACGTGGCCGCAGACCCGAGAATATTCACCTCGGGCGCAAACTTTCGGTCGCCGATAAACGCCAGCGCGAGGGATGCGATAAGAGGAACGACTAAGAGAATGAGAAGGGACATGAAGACCTCAATACATTTTAGCGACGCGGGTCACGCGCCGCCCTCTGGCGCGTCGCTGTCGAGCGCCAGGTTGGGAATCTTTAATGCAAGTATCTATTAATTACACCGATGATCATGTCCTTCTTCTTGACAAAATCATCATCGCTCAGAATTGGCGAGGCATCAGTGACAGATTTTTGATATCTCGCCAAAAATCGGATACGAAGGCCAATTGATATGGTTTGCAAGTTTGTTGAATGGCAATGTTGTTTCAAACACCCG
>DASWAB010000189.1:0-18237 GCA_036391375.1 Nitrospirota bacterium | reverse complement strand
GTCGCCGTGCAGCACCGCCTCCCGCTGGGGGGGATTAAGATCGTCAAGATAATTCATAGAATAACGTTACAGCCGGTGTAGATTAATTATTTTACAGAACAACCAGATAAATTGCAAGATTAGTTTTGTGACGCTATTTATGTGCGCTCAGACAAATGACCCGGTTTGTTAGTGAGTCGGAAGTGTTCGGCGAGAGAAGTTCAGTCACGCGTTTCAGCAGTTCATTAAAAAAGTTGAGACGAAAGCGAAACGGCTGCCCATGCGCGTCCGCCCCCTCACTTGAACTCAAACCGATAGGTAATGTCCGCCCCCGTGTTTCCCGTCTCGTTCCGTTCTCCCACGAGGGAAAAATGCTTGTCCAGAAGATACTCGATCCTGAAAATCTGCTCAGGCGCAGTAGCGCCCACGTTTGAGGAATAGGTCACGTAGAGCTTATTCTGCACAAGTTCCTTGCCCACGGTGACGCGCGGCACGGAAGTGTCGCTCTTGCCCACGTAGGGGTCGATCTGAAAACGGTCCAGGCCGGTAAGGCTTCGCGCGTGGCGTTCGAGAAAATCCTGAAACTGGCCGGAGGCGAACGACGTTGCCTCGCCGACCCCGACCCCGGTCTCCTTTCCCTTGAGCTCCGCCCCTGTCTTCCCGAGGGCGAGCAGCGCCAGAATATCGCTGTCGATGAGCGAGGGCTCGGAGATAAGCGTAACCACGGCGCGGTCGGCGGTCCCCGTCACCGCGAGCCGTATCTGGTATTCGCGGACGCGGGTCTCCGCCTGGATGTCGAGCACGGGGTTTATCCGGTTGGGGTCCGTGAAATCCGCGGAGGCGTTCAGTATCTTGAACTCGTTCTTCCGGAAATACACGACTCCTTTTCGCGCCTCGATCCTGCCCAAAAGCTGCGGATGATTTACCGTGCCCCTCAGGGACACATCGACGTCGAGCGGCATCGTGGCGAGGTTGTTCTGGAACAGGATGCTGTTCGCGCCGTGGAACCGGACGTTGATCCGGGTGTCGCCGACCCACCGCGCCTCGGTCTTCTTTTTCTGGTACAGCCCCCTGCCGATGTCCACGAGCATGGTCTTCCACTCGATCCGCTTGTCGTAGCGCGCCTTCCTGATCGTGACATCGCCGGAGAGGGCTTGTTCGGAAGCGTCGCCGTCGTAATAAAGGTCGCCGGAGAGCGTCGAGACGAGCCCTTCGGGATAGCGGACCGTCACATTGTCCACCGCGGCCTTTGCGGAGATTTCCCGGAACGAGAGTCCGGCAAGCTGGACCCATCCTGAAACATTCAGCGAGCCGCCCCCCATCTCTCCGGCCATAGATTCCACGACAAGCCTGCCCTGGGAAAACGCGATACTCCCGTTCAGCGCCGCAAACCGCTGCGGGATGTCCTTCACCTTGATTTCGCCGTTCCGGAGGCGCAGTTCACCGGTAATATCCGGATTTTTCCAGCTATCCTTGGCGGTCAAGGTAAACTCGGCGGCTCCCCTTGTGTACTCAGCATCGCGATACAGGAGCTTCAGGAGTGAGAGGTCCGCGGTCCCCTTCAGGGTCAAATCGATGTCGGACAGCGGCCTCGCCCATCCCGTGACGCCTATCCTGGTGCCCGGACCGGCAAGATGCAGGGAGGCGACAGCGATCCTGCCGCCGTCCAGGGAGAGATTCGCATCCGATTCATTCTCGATGCGAAAATCGCCGATAACAAGGCTCAGTTTTTTGAAGACCGCAGAGCCTACGAGCGACGCCGGGTCTGTGCCTCTGCCGCGGGCGGAGACCGCGCCGTCCGCAATCACGTTCACCCTGCCGGACATGTCTTTATTTCCGATGACGAGAAAGGGATCGATCGCGTCTGATTTGATTCGCGCCTCCGCGGCCCAGGAATAGGGTTTACGGAGGATCCACCGGACGGACAGGTCAGCGCGCTTTTCGGACAGGCCCGCGGTCACGCTCAGCAGGCCGTCTTTTATCTCCGCTTCCGCGTTCATCGCGCCTATCGACGTCTGACGGTAGGCGAGCGCTTCGACTTCAATCGACGCCCTCGCAAACGGATGGGTGAAGCTCCCGAACGAATGCACCGTGAGCTTGAACCCGCCCCCCGCCGGCATCCCGGCCAGGCGGTCGATTGCGGAGAGGTCCATGTCCCTGCTCTCGAGGTCGGCGGAATAGGTCCCGTCAAACCCGATCCATCCGGTCGCCTTCACCACGCCCTGTCCCTTGTACAGCACGACCTGCGGGAAAGCGATCTTGCCGGTGGAAAGCCTTGCGGTGACTGCGCCCCTCGTAAATGACTCTCCGTACGCGCTGCCCGCCGCGAGCTTGAGGTATCCGCTCCCGGAATAATTTTTCGCGGTCCCCTCGAACGACAGGTCCCCTTCCGCCGAGAGCCTGAGCGGCAGGTGTTTGTAGAACAGGGCCACAATGTTCACGACATCCGACTGCGCCACTCGAAGCCGCGCCGTGTACCGCGGCTCTTTGCCGGTGAAATCTGCGGTCCCGTCAAGGACATAGCGCGAGGACTGCTCGCGAATATCCACGGAGGAAAGTCCCATTTTTTTATCTGCATAGCTGAGTCCGCCCCTGACTTCGTCGAACAGGACCCCGCGCACCGTCACCGGCCCCGCGGCCACGGCGCCGTCGAAACGGGGCGACGTGAACGTGCCGGAGAGCTTGCCCCTCACCCCGGCGGCCCCCGCAATCGCCAGGGAGGTAAAAACAGAGATCGTCTTCCCCTCGCCCGATGAGTCTGCGCTGAGGTACACGTCGAATCCCGTCGAAGGGTCGGCCCGGCCGCCGAGGCGGAGCGAAAGGTCCCCGGCGCGGACCTCAAGGCGCCGGATGTCCAGGCTGCCTCCCCGGTACCCGAGGTCCGCATCGATATTGTCGATGACGGCGCCCCGGTCGCCTTTCGAGAGCTTCCACCGCCCGCCGCGCGCCGAGAGGTTCCCGTTCCGGTACGCAAACGACAATGCGGCGTTCTGCAGCGCCATTCCGCGGAACGTAAGGGGCGAGGCCTTCAGGCTGCCTTCGATAATGGGATCGGACACCTTTCCCCGAATAACCGCCGCGGCCTCTATGCGGGGGGCCTCCCGCTTGCGCGCGGGCCTCAGAAAATCGGCAAACGTCCTGATGATCTTCGGTCCCGTCTTGACGTTCACCCGGAGATCGAGAACGGGATCCGGCAGGGGGCCGACGTCGCCGGCCACGGCAAGCGATGCGTCCGCAGTCGAAAGCTCGGCTGATTCAAGATGCATGCCGCCACGGCTGAATTCAAGGGCCGCCTTGAAGCCGCCTACAAGCTCGGGATACGCCGGCGCGGAGAACCGCGCCCGGGAGTTCCTGATAACAACGCGCCCCCGTTCCTGGGACAGATCGACCCGAACGGCCATGTTGATGCCGCTGATAGAGAACTGCGTCGAGGTCATGTCATCGTTCGCCAGAATCTGTCCGTTTTTGACCGTGATGGCGCGCAAAAGCACGCTGAACCGGGACGCCCCCCCCTGCTGCGCGCGCTTGATATACGATTTGATCCGGTCCACCAGCGGGAGGAAATTGATCGCTCCGTCTTTTGCGCGTTCGGCATGGAAGCTGGGGTCGAGAAGGGAGATGGACGACAGCCGGATCTTTTTGTAGAGCAGCGGCAGGGGATTGATGTACACCTTGAGCTTGTGCACCCCGGCGATCTGCTTGCCGTTTGCGTCAGGGACCGAGATGTCTCCCGCCTCGACATACAGGGGAATGAAGTTTGCCCGCACCCAGCCGATCGTCGCGCCCTCTCCCAGCGCCGCCCTGAGCGGTTCGGCAACATAAGGCCTGATCCGAACGGCAAAGTCGTCGCTCTGCAC
Organism: Nitrospirota bacterium; assembly: GCA_036391375.1. Classification (GTDB taxonomy): domain Bacteria; phylum Nitrospirota; class UBA9217; order UBA9217; family UBA9217; genus DASWAB01. The sequence continues at coordinate 14,401 of DASWAB010000189.1, read as the reverse complement.
GTAGAGCTCAACGGCCGCAAGAAGGGCGAAAAGAAGAACGGATATGATGATAAGTATTTTTCTCATGCTGCTGCAGCGGTTCTGTCTTCTACCCGATCACCGTCATCAACGCCTCTTTGATTTTCTCAAGCCGGACCGCGTCCATAATTTTATGGCGCATGAGGTCCGTCACATAAAAGGAATCCATGGCCCGCAGGCCCTCGGTCACGATCTTCGCCGACCCGATGTCCAGGTTGAGGTCATAGAGCGCCTTCGTCACCTGATAGAGGAATCCGACCCGGTCCCTGCCGGTGATGTCGATGATCGTAAACGCGGGCGAAGTCTCGTTGTCGAACTCCACCGAGGGCGTAACAAGGCCGGGCAAGGCAAGCTGCACGGCATACAAACCGGGCTCCGGCGGCCTCGCTCCCCTCATGAGCGCCGGCCGGAGCTCCGCGCAAACGCGCTCCCAAGCCTCTTCATAATCATAAAGCTTCCCTTCGGCGTCGGTGATCTGGAAGGTGTCGATCATCACGCCGGTCCGCGAAGTATACACCTGCGCCCGGAGAATGTTCAGGTTTTTTGCGGCGATCGTGCCGGCGGTCCGGTAGAACATGCCGTATGCGTCATAGGCGCAGACCGTAAGCTCGGTGTAGCCTTTTTCGGGGTAATGCCGGTGCCGGATCACCAGCTGCTCGGCGGGGAGGCGCTTCATCATATTGAGATGGTCGACCACCTTGTGCGCGGGCGTCGTGAGGATGTACTGGTCGGACATGGACACCAGGAAGGTATCGATTTCCTCGGATGAAAACATGTCCGCCGCGGCCTCCCGAATCCTGGTGGAAGCGGCGATCAACCGGGCCCGCTCTTCTTCGACGGCAAGAGCGCTCGTGTCGAGGTGCTTAAGCGTCCGCAGATAAAGGTCCTCAAGCAGGATCGCCTTCCACTGCGTCCAGGCGGTCGGGTTCACCGCAGCGATGTCCGCGTACGTGAGCAGATAAAGCATGATGAGATTTTCGCGGTCCCGCACGAGGCGGGCGAAATCGACAATGACCTTTTTATCGGTGAGTTCGCGGCGCTGCGACAGGTTCGCCATGACCAGATGGTTCCGGATGAGGAAGAGGATTCGTTCGCGGTCTTCTCCGCCGGCCCCGAGCCTCGTAAGGACCTGCCGGGCCGGCTCGACGCCCCGGTGCTCATGCCCGGAACGGTATGCCTTGCCCAGATCGTGGAGCAGGACTGCAAGGACAAGGACCCAGCGTTTGCGAAGCCCCTTGAACGCGTCCACGAGCGTCGCAAGGGCCGGATACTTGCCTGTCCACAGGTTCTGCAGATTTCCGACAGCGAGCAGGATATGCTCGTCCACGGTGTATTTGTGGTAATAGTCGTGTTTTGCCAGCGACTGGATCGCCCGGAACTCCGGCAGATACCGGCCGAGGAAACGGAGGTCTTTCATGAGGGCCAGCGTCTCCACGAGGCCGTCGGGGTTGTCCAGGATGGAGAGAAAGAGCTTCGACGCCGCGGGCGATGTCCTGGACTCGTCACTGAACCGGCATGTCCGGATCTGCGAACGCAGCCGCTCGGAAAACCCGACATGGCGCGTCTGGGCTGCTTCAAAGGCGGCCATGGCGAGGGCGGGGTCCTCCCGGCACCCGTCGCCGGACGAAGCGAACAGCGTCCTGCCGACGAGCTTGAACGGGCCGATCGTCTGGGTGCGCTCGAACCAGCGGCGGGACGGCTTCGGAAGGGCGGCATCGACCACGATGTTCGAAAATTCCCGGATGTTCCGCGCGTGGAGAAAATAGGTCTTCATGAAGCGCTCGACCGCAAGCAGGTGGGCAGAATCCCGGTAGTGAAAATCCCGCGCCGCCCGCTCCTGGAGGTCGAAGGTGAGGTGGTCGTTCTTGCGGCCCGACACATAGTGCATCTCGTTCCTGAGCCGCCAGAGAAAGTTGCGAGAGCGCAGAAACACCGCATACTGGCCGTCGGTGATGACTCCCCGGGCAGCCAGCTCGGCGAGCGACGATACGCGGAAATGCACAAAAGCGATCCAGAGGGCGGTGTGAAAATCCCTGAGTCCCCCTTCACCCTCCTTGATGTTCGGCTCCCGCAGATAGAGGGAGCCCCCGAATTTCACTCGGGTCGCGTTCCGCTCTGTAATCTTTTCTGCGATAAACGCGGATGCCTTCCAGTAAAAGACTTCGCTCCGCATGGCGTTCAGGAACGATCTGAAAAGACCGGGGTCTCCCGCGATCAACCGCGACTCGAGCAGGGAAGTGCGAATCTTGATGTCCTCCCGGGCAAGCGACAGACACTCTTTCTCCGTCCTGACGCTGTACCCCACGTCCAGGCCCGCGTCCCAGAGCAGGTAGAGCAGTTCCGGAGCGCGCTCCCGGTCTTTCTCGTCACGGCACAGGAGCATAATATCGATGTCGGAATGGGGGTTCAGCTCTCCCCTGCCGTAGCCACCGACGGCAAGAAGCGCGGGCAGGAGGCCGCTCCCTGCGGCCAGGAACGCATGCGCTTCACTGAGCGCCCGGTCGATAAGAGAGGTGCGGCGCTGGACCACCTCGTCGCCGCCCGCGCCGCCGAAGTGCGCCTGGCGAATCCCCGCGCCTTCTTCCTTGAGCAGCGCCTTGATGCCGCCGGCATACGGTAACGCATTTTCTTGATTCAATTCGCCCACCATGACTGTGCCGGCGCAGGAAAATAAAAAACCACAGAGACAGGGGGCCTTTCGCCACGACCGGAGGTAAGCTCTGTGGTTTGATTATTTAATTTCTCTTAAACGCGATTGTCCTGATCTCGTCCATCTGCAGCATAAAGCTGCCGAAGCTCGCCTCGCCGAAACAGCGGGTCTTTGCGTCGATGTCAAAACTGGTCTCGGTGCCGTCCGTGAGGCGCGCCGTAACTTTCACCTTCCGGTCGCTCCGCTCGTCCACGGTCAGTTCCTTCACCTTCTCGAACGGCATCGTCACCTGCGCCATGCCAAGGTATCCGGAGAAATGGATTCTGCCCTCCCAACTGAATTTTTCTCCCTCGATCTTCTTGCCCGAAGCGTCCGTAACCGAGACCGCGTAGTTCTTTTCCACCCGGGGCGCCCGCTCGAAGCCTCCGGATCCGCCCATGGCCGTAAGAAGGATAAAAACGGAAAAAATAAAAAGCGCGGGAAAAACCCTTTGCCGCATGACTAATCTCCTTTCGCCCTCGGAATCTCAATCACTGCATGAATAAGATTACCATAGATGACGTTCTTCTTTCAAGGAAAAAGCTTGCAAAGAATCATCGGTTTGTGTAAGGTGGCACGTACACTGGGGAATGACGTATGACTGATCATTTTAATAAACTCGTTGAGCTCATGGCCAGGCTTCGCGGCCCCGGCGGCTGCCCGTGGGACCGCAAGCAGACGACCGGGTCGCTCAAGCCGTTTCTGATCGAGGAGTGCTACGAGGTGGTGGACGCCCTCGACGAAGGCGCCCCCGACAAGGTGAAGGAAGAGCTGGGAGACCTCCTCTTCCAGATCATTTTTCACGCGCGCATCGCAGAGGAAAACGGACAGTTCTCCATCCAGGACGTGATCGCGACAAACGTCGAGAAGATGATCCGCCGCCATCCCCACGTGTTCGGCGACGCGCGGCTTGCCTCGGACAAGGAAGTGCTCGCGAACTGGGAGGAGATCAAGAAAAAGGAAAAGGGATACGAGGAGCGGAAGTCCGTCCTCGAAGGCGTGCCCCGCCACCTCCCCTCGCTCCTGCGCGCGCACAGCCTGCAAGAGCGCGCGGCGCGCGTGGGGTTCGACTGGAGCCGCATCGACGAGGCCCTGCCCAAGCTCGACGAGGAGATGGCCGAGTTCAGGGAGGCGCTCAAAAAGGAAGACCCCGCCGGCATCGAGGAGGAACTCGGGGACATCTTCTTCATGCTTGTGAACATCTCGCGGTTCTTGGGCGTCAACCCGGAGGAGGCGCTCCGCAAGACCATCAGCAAGTTCATCCGCCGCTTCCGGTACATCGAGGAGCATGCCGCGGACGCCGGGAAATCTCTCAACGATATGACGCTGGATGAAATGGAAAAGCTGTGGCAGGAAAGCAAGGGAAAGTAGCTCCCGCCTGCAAGCTGCCCGGAAGCAGCCCCGGCGAACTTACCGAGGGGATGCGGCGGGCTGACCGTCTTCCGGTTTTACCATGATCGTTTTTCGCTGCGTGAGCGTAACCAGGCCCGGTTTGGCGCCTCTCGGTTTCCTGACCAGCCCTGCGCGGGTATACGTTACCGCGACCTTGCCGGAAGCCTTTCCCTTGCTGTAAAACGCCGCGAGGGAAGCGGCTTTCAAAAGCACCTCCGGCGGGATTTCGGCGCCCGCGGGATTTCTGACCAGTACGTGGGAGCCCGGCAGGCCCTCGGCGTGGAGCCACAGGTCATCGGGCCGCGCCAGTCTCGTGGTAAGATAATCATTGCCTGCCGCGCTCTTGCCCACCAGGATTTCCCATCCGCCAAACAGAAATTTTCTGACCGGCAAAGCAGCCTCGGGAGATGCGCCCTTCCCCCTCGTCCCCCGCCTCCGGTACCCCCGGGAAATCAACTCATCGCGGATGCCGAGGATGTCGTCGTGAGTTTCCGCCTGATCGAGGCTGTGGAGCATGGATTTCAGCTCGCGCAGTTCATCGTCCGTCCGGCTCAGCCTCCCGGCAATGATGTCCATTCCTGCCTTTGCTTTTTTGTACTTTTTAAAATACCGTTCCGCGTTTTGGGCCGGAGAACGCCTCGGGTCGAGCGTTACAGAAATGCTCTTGCCGTCGTATCCGCTGAGGTCGGCATGTTCCATTCCGGTCGTTAACCTGTTCAGATTGGCGAGGATCAGATCTCCCGCCTGCCGGTATTCATCGCCCCTTTTCGCCGAGCGCAGGTCTACGGACAAGGCATTCGCAAGGCGCCCTGTCCTTGAAACCGCTTTATTCAAGAAAGACCGCAATTCGGAGCGGAGCGCCGCGTCCCGTCTTTGTCCGATCAGCCGTTCATAATATTGTTCAGCGGCCTTGTTGGGAGAAAGCTCTCCGCCCGATCCGGCGGGGAGGGCCTCCTGAGGGCCTGTTGTAACGCAGGCGAGGCTCCGTTTTTTTTCGGCAGCGCTGTACAGGAGCCCCGGCAGCAACGGACGAGCGGCTCCCTCCGCAGGCGGAACCGGATAGTACACCGACAGTATTTTGGCGGCAGAATCAAGAAAGAGGAGATTCGCCGCAGGACCGAAGAGTTCGAATACCAGTCGATATGCATGCCCTGACCGGGAGAAGCGGATTTCCACGACCCGGTCCTGATTGAGGAGCGCGATGTTCGTGAGCCTTGCTCCTGACACATGACTTCTGACATACAAAATGAAGGCGTGCGGCGGGTCGTCGGCAGGCGGCTTTGCGGCCACGAGATGCAGGCGGGGCAAAGCGCGGTCCGGGGAAAGCAGCAGGACAAATTTTTTTCTGTCCCGGTTGAGGGCTATAAGGAGTCCTCCATCGGGCCCCTGATATACCCGCTCAACCCGCGCGCCTATAATAAGGGAAGAAAGCTCTTCCACTACTTGTGAGAGAAGTTGAAAATTCATATATTGTCGGCAGGCATGAACAAGGGGAAACAGCCCCTCCTCGCTCTTTGCCCCATGCGTCTCTACGGTACGTTCAAAATTTTATGGGCCTGGGGGATGACGCGGACATCTTGAATCAGCGCGAGGGCGGCATTCTGAAATTCCATGAGGAGCGCCGGTTCGGGAGCAAACCGGCCGCCTGCCGGCTGGAGAATGAGCGGGATGGAGGCCTCAAACTCCGAGAGAATAAACGCCGACGTTACTATGTCATCGCGCCTTGTGTCCTTCGTCACGACCGCCTTGACGAAGATCGTTTCTCCGCGGGCCGCCGACAGGAACCGCTTGTGCTCCTGCCAGAAGGGCCTGAGCCCGGTTGCGGAGGGCAGTTTGAAATCCATGCTCACGATGTCGATCATGTCGCGGAGGGACTTCATGGCGTCTGCATGAATGCCGTTGGTCTCGAGATAGATTTTGAAGTCGCTTCGGGCGGCGCGAAGCCATTCATCCAGGAATGAGCTCTGGAGCAAAGGCTCGCCCCCGGTGAGGCTGAGCGTCGGACGCGAAGGGCCCCGGATGATGAAGCGTCTGCAGAATTCCGTCAGTTCAGCCGGGGAAAGAGGATTGGGGACTTCCTCGAATTCGTCCGGCGCGTCCGCTCTCTGTATCCTGCAGGGTTTTTCAGGGGAATAGCGGACTTCCAGGGCGGCAGGTGTATCGCAGTACCTGCACCGTATGTCGCATCCGGAAAACCGGACAAAAATGTGCCGCTCCCCAAGCCACGGCCCTTCGCCTTGCGGAGATGCGAATATTTCATGTATCGTCGCGCGTTCCATCTTCTCAATAATACAGAGCATTCGCTTGAATTACAAGACCTTGGAAGAATTTTTCTAATACCATACCAGTAATAATAGGGAAAGCCTAAATGTTCTTGACAAACCGGTTTAAAAGGGGTAACTTTAGACTTAAGTAGGAGGATTATGTAATGACAAGCCGCAAAATTACCCTGTTTTTATTGATACTTAGCGCTATCTGCATTCTCCCGTTCCGCGCTGCGCAAGCTGATCTCCACGCTCCTCTGGAACCGGCAAACGTCCCCACGCAGCTCAAGCCGCCTTCCGAAGATGTCGCGCAACTCGACGAAGTCATCGACGACTCGGCAGATGAAAAACCGTATAACATCCCCATGATCCTGAATGACAGCGTCGAGAACCACATCGAATATTTCAAGACGCGCGGGCGGGACATATTCCAGCTCTGGCTTGACCGCTCAGCGCGATATATCCCCCTGATGAGGGAAGTCTTCAAGGAGAAAAACCTCCCCGAAGACCTCGTTTATGTAGCGATGATTGAAAGCGGCTTCAACCCCTACGCCGTGTCATGGGCGCGGGCCGTGGGCCCGTGGCAGTTCATGACCGGGACCGGCAAGCTCTACGGTCTTAAGATCGACTGGTGGATCGATGAACGCAAGGACCCGGTCAAGTCCACCTATGCCGCCGCCGAACACCTGAAGGACCTCCACAATCTTTTCGGCTCCTGGCCGCTGGCCCTCGCCTCCTACAACGCAGGCGCCGGCAAGGTGCAGCGCGCCGTGCTCAGGACCCGTTCCGAAGACTTCTGGGACCTCAAGGCTTCGCGGTATATCCGCAAGGAGACGAAAAACTACGTGCCGAAATGGATGGCCGCGACCATCATCGCCAAAAACCCCGAGGCATACGGGTTCACGGCAACGAAATACGAGCCCTTCAAATTCGATGAGGTCGTGGTTGAAGAGACCACGGACCTTCGTCTGATCGCCCGCTGCGCGGAATCCACCTATGAGGAGATCAAAGAGCTGAATCCGGAGCTGCGCAGATGGGTGACGCCTCCCCAGATGGACAAATATACCGTGAGGATCCCGGCGGGCAAAAAAGAAACATTTCTGGCGAACTACGCCGCGGTCCCTGCGGAACAGAAAATCAAATGGGAGCGGCATGAAGTGAGAAAGGGTGAAACCCTGAGCGGCCTCGCCAAACGATATAACACGACCGCCGAGGCGATCCGCGACATAAACGCGCTGAAGAGGAACAGAGTCGCGCCCGGCAAACACATCCTTATTCCCCTCGACATCAACGGCAAGGCTCAGGATGTAAGCTACCTGACGCCGGGGCAGGGCGTCAAACAACAGCAGATTCTCTACCGGGTCAGGCGCGGCGAAACGCTCGCGCGGATCGCGAGAAAACACAATGTGACCGTCGACGACATCAGGGAGTGGAACAAGGGCATCGGCACGCCGCTGCGCGCAGGGCAAAAAATCAGGCTGGTCGTCGATGTTGACCAGATATAGAGGACGATGCACAAAAGGCCCGGGAGACTATCCCGGGCCTTTGTTTTTTCTGCATGATCCGCGATCCGGCAGAACATTCACGCCACGTAAAGCATCCGGGGAAGACGTTATTTCCCGGTCTTTCCGGCGGCGGGCTGCGCGGCCGGCGCGATCATCTGCACCTTGCCCATCGCCTCTATTCCCCACGACGTGCCGGTGAGCTTTTCCATGATGAGCTTATACTTCTTTTGGGATTCAGGAATGTTCCCGGAGGCCTCGTACAGGCGGGCAAGCTCGACGGTGGCGACGCCCGGGCCCGCGACCTTCTCAGACAGCTCAAACGCCTTGACGGCCTCGGCCTGTTTGCCGAGCATGAGAGAGGCGTAGCCCATGCGTTGATACACCAGACCCAGCAGAAATTTCTCGTCGGGATACCGGTTGACGAACGCCTGGTATTCCTTGAGCGCCTCGTCAGGCCGGCCCATGTTTATCAGGCAGTTCCCGACATAGTATTGGGCAATCGCGCCGCTCTTTGTCCCGGGATATTTTTTCTGGACATCGCGGAAAAGTTCGAGCGCTTTTGCGTAGTCGGCATTCATCGCGCCCGCGGGACTATAGTATTCGTGCGCGACGGCGACGAGCGGCGCTGCCTTTTGCTCCTGCGAAGAGCGGATGAACGAGTACCCTGCCAGGACAACGAGCGCGATGGCGACCGCAGCGACGGCGATCGTAACCTGGTTCCGATAGGCCGCCATGAGCCCCGAGACTTTGTGGGCGACGGTCAGTATTTCCTGCTCAGGCTCCTTTGCGGCTCCATTTCTCTTCTTGATCTTCGGCATTCCAGAGGCCTCCCCTCATGAATTGAAAACGAAAGCCAGCCGCACTTCCGGCTGTTCGTCAGGCATTTTCGGCCTACGTCCTCAGCGCGGCGACCGCCCGCGCTGCCAGCTCCCGTGAATTCTGCAGGACCGCGGCGATCCGCTCTTTGTCGATCCCCGCGCCGAGGAGCACGATCTGCGCGAAATCATCCGTAATCAGGTCGCCCGGCTCGTGGGCGTCGGTGTCCAAGACGAGCCTTGCGCCCGCCTCTGCCGCCGTCTTCGCCACGTGGCCGTTCGACAGGCTGTGCCCCTTGCGCGCGGTGATCTCCAGATGGACGCCGTTCTTCGCCGCAAGACGGGCCTCGTCCGCGGTGATCAGACCGGGGTGCGCGAGGATGTCCACCCGCGCCTCGATCGCCGCCCGGTTCGTGCCGGGAGGGACCGGCTCGACGACCGTTTCACCGTGCGCCACGACAATCGCCGCCCCGAGCGACCGCGCCCGTTCCGTAAGCTCCCCGAACGTCCCGGGGGGAATATGCGTGAGCTCGATCCCCGGCAGAGCCTTGATTTTCCAGTGCCGGCTCAGCTCCCTGCATGCGGCCGCCACGCGCGGGATGACGAAATCGAGGTTCGACGAGTCGGCATGGTCCGTGATCGCGATGATTTCGTACCCTTTCACCACGGCGCGGCGCACGAGTTCCGACGGCACCAGCACGCCGTCGCTGAAAAAAGAATGGGTGTGAAGATCAATCATATCTGCTCTCCGCCCGGACCGTGAAACGGAAGACGTGAAGGGACCCTTGCCTTTTCACTTTTCACGATTCCCGGGCAATCAACTTCCCCTGATAGCTCCCGCGCTTTTCCAGACATGCGTCAAGGTCGTTCAAAAACGCGCTTCGGGTCTTGTTCCAGACCGGCGCAATAAGAATATCGTCCGGCGCCGAGGCGAAGAGCCGCTGGAGCACAATGTCCGGAGAGAGCCGCTCGAGAAAATCAGCGAGCAGCACGAGGTACTCTTCGTACCCCAACACCGGAAACGGCTTTTCCGCGTACAAGTCCGCCAGGGCCGTGTCCTTCACCACCTGAAGCTGGTGGATCTTGAGGAACCCGAGCGGCAGCCGGGAGAGCTCGTCCGCCATGCCGAGCATTTCCTCGCGCGTTTCCGTCGGGAAGCCGAGAATGAGGTGGGCCCCCACGCCGATGCCCCTGCCGACGGTGAGCGCCAGGGCGTCCTTGAAGCATGCGTAGTCGTGCCCGCGGTTGATGAACGCGAGCGTCTTGTCATAAACCGACTGGAGTCCATATTCAACGAGGATAAAATGATCGCGGGCAAGCGCTTCGAGGAGGCCGATCTTCTCCTCGTCCACGCAGTCGGGCCGCGTTCCGATCGCAAGCCCCACCACTCCCTGGTTGTCGAGCGCCTCGCGGTAGAGCCGCTCCAAAATTTCCACAGACGCGTAGGTATTGGTATAAGGTTGAAAATAGACGATGAACTTCTCCGCGCCGTAGCGGGAGCGAAGGTAGGGGATCCCCCTCCTGACCTGTTCGCGCACCGTCGCCTTGCCCGCGCACGCCTGCGGACGGAAACTGTCGTTGTTGCAGTAAATGCACCCGCCAGTGGAAATGGAGCCGTCCCGGTTGGGGCAGGTGAAGCCCGCGTCCACGTTCACCTTGTAGACGGGGGCGCGGTACAGCTCTTTCATGTGCTGACCGAAGGCGTTGTAGCGCCGCGATGCCGTCTTTTTTCTATAGGGGAGTTCAGCTACTTTCATAGCGAAATCATCTTCCCGATACGACGATGCGCCGAGCGGAGACTTCCCGGTACTATACCAAAGACGGGTAAAAAAATCCAGAGAGGAATTTTTCTCGGGGACGCCGGGAAAGCGCCCCCGGTCGGGAATCAAAAACTACAAATCGGCATATTTTCGGACAGATTCCACCATGATCAAAAGCCCTCCTAAAAGCAACACGACCAGGAAGACCTGCTGGGACCTGCTGCCCGCGGCAATGGCAAGCTCCGTGATCGCGCCCACGGAAATCGCGGCAGAAAGCATGATTTCTGCCATCGCAAGCTTTTTTGCCTGCACGCCGGAGAACTCAAAAGTCTGGATCGCGAGGATGGCCAGCGCCATAAGGAAAAATGCCAAATCTGCCTTTATCGCCGTGGAACCCACCAGAATAAACAGGACGCCGAGATTTAACATGATATTCTTCAAAACATCGCTTTTTCTCTCGTCAGACATATCGTCTCCTTTCCAAGCGCGAGATAATGAGCATGAGTATAGCGTTTCACCAGCCGCCGGTCAACACTTTTTTAATACCTTAGGCTTCTCTTATGCAATGACTTGCCGGACGATTTCCAAAAATTCCTGTGCTAAGGGCAACAATTGCCCGATTTCTTCCCTTGTCGCCTTCTTTTCGCCTTCGCATGCGCAGGCCGGCCGAAGATCAAACGCCTTGCGAATTGCGTCCATAAAACGATGGTCGAAATCTCCCTTTTGAACGAATTCCCGCGCAAAGAGCGAAATGGCCACGCTCTGCATGGGCGCTTCAATCCCGCGAGCCCGAAGCAGCCCGAGAACCGGATAGAGAAACGCATAATATATGCCGTTCATAACGAAGCTCAGCTCCGCCCCCTCGGCGAGGAGCGCCCGCGCTTCGTCGAGAGACTCCTGCGCCTGTTTCAGTCTGTCCTGTATCAGCTTTTTTTGTACTTCACCCATAGACACGGTGTTCCTCTTCGTTCCCTGCGGCAAAACACCCCCGGCTACCGCGTCCAGACCGTTGTCCTTCCCAAAAGCGATATGCCGACGAAGCCCCGCAGGTTCAATTGATGCTGCGAAATCAGCGTCATTTTACCGCTGTACGTTTTGCCGTTCTTGGGGTCGTACACCCTGCCGCCTTTCCAGATATTGCCGCCGGCAAAAACGAAATCGTTGACAATCTGAAGCCCGATAATCGGCGTCTTTCTGAGTCCCCGATCGGGATTGTTGTGGTCGAGTTTCGGCGTCCCGGGGACGCCGTCTTCTGATCCCTCTGGATAGTTCGGTTCCTTGAGCCAGATAATCCTGCCGCAGTACTTTTCACCGCATTTGAAAATCTCGATTTTGGCGTCTTTTTCCTCGTTGTTCCAGACGCCAAGGACTGCGTCGCTGTCCGCTGCATGGACATATCCCGCTGCCAGCGCCAACAGGAACACGACGGCAAGCATCTGTCTCATGATCTTTTCCCTCTTTTTATGAGCTGTTGCACAACATTCATGTTCCTCGGATCGTCTTCCTCCGTTTCCTTTGGCGTCTCCATGATCTTGGGAACGTCCCGAAACGCGGGATGATTGAGCAGCCGCCCGAACCCGTCCAGGCCGATCTTGCCTTCGCCGATGTGCCAGTGGCGGTCCACACGGGAATTGAAATCACGAAGGCAGTCGTTCAGATGCATGCCTTTGAGCCGCCGCAAGCCCACTGTTGCGTCGATTTTTTTTGCAAGCGCATCAACGTCTTTTTGTGCGCGGACATCATACCCTGCGGCGAAGCCGTGGCAGGTGTCGTAACAGAGGCCGATGCTGCCGGCATCGTTGAGGCCGCTCATGACATCCCTGACCTGCTCGAGCGTGTATCCCACGTCCCCTGCTTCTCCGGCGGTGTTTTCGAGCAAGATGGCCGCCTTCGGCGGATGAAGCTTCATCGCCATGTTCAAGGCGGCCGACACGCGGTCGATCATCCAGGCGGCATCCTGGCCGCTTGCCGAGCCCAGATGGGTGACGAGATACTCCGCGCCCAGGGCTTCGGTCCGTTCAAGGTCGATCACAAACTGCTCGACGGATTTCTCGTAAAGATCGGCCCTTGCCGAAGCAAGATTGATCAGGTAGTTCGTGTGCACGTAAACCGGGCCGATGTCCCACTGCTCACGGAGCATCCTGAACTGCGCGATGTCGTCCTTGTCGAGCGGCTTAACGGTCCAGCCGCGTGGATTGCGGCTGAAAATCTGCATGCATGTGCAACCGAGCTCGAAGGCGCGCCGGACAGCGAGGGAAAACCCGCCGGAGATGGATACGTGGAAACCCAGCCTCATCTATGCACCCCCGACCAATTTCATGAACGCTTTCTCATTGATGATAGTTACTCCATGCTTTTTCGCGCCATCAAGCTTATTTTTTCCTGGTTCATCTCCGGCAAGAACATAAGTGGTCTTTGGGGAGACGGAATCCGTTGTCCTACCGCCATTTTTTTCAATTAATGCTTTTATTTCATCACGAGGTCTGGAGAGTGTTCCGGTAATAACGATAGTTAATCCGTCAAGCGGTCTCTTCCCCTTCTTCTCTCCGGACTCGTAGTCGGGATTTGATATGTTCACCCTCATTTTTTTCAACAAATCGAGTGTATGCAGGTTTTCCTTTTCATTGAAAAAGCCGGAGATAGATTCCGCCAGTTTCTCGCCCATCTGTTTAATTTCCATGATGCGTTCGGGCTTCACAAAGTAGAGATCTTCAAGCTTTGCGAAGTTCCTGGCCAGAAGTTTGGCGGCTGCTTCGCCTACATGAAGAATGCCGAGAGCGAAAATGAACCGGGCAAGCGTCGTCTCTTTGCTCTTTTCGATTGCATCAATGAGGTTTTGGGCCGACTTTTCGGCAAAGCGCGGTAGCGCCAGCAACTGCTCTTTTTTGAGTTTATAAAGATCGACGAAATGTTTAATAAGACCCTGATTATAAAGCAGCTCGACATTTTTCTCGCCTAAATGTTCGATGTCCATTGCGCCGCGCGAGGCATAATGGTAGATCTTCTCCAGCACCTGGGCCTCGCAGTTTAACCCGATGCAGCGGTATGCGACCTCACCCTCTTCCCGCACGACTTTGGAACCGCAGACAGGGCATTTCTCCGGCGGCGGGAATTTTCGTTCGCTGCCAGTGCGCTTTTCCTTTATCACTGTCACGATATGAGGGATCACGTCTCCTGCCCGTTCGACGACGACGGTATCTCCGATGCGGATGTCCTTGCGCTCGATTTCGTCCCAGTTGTGGAGTGTCGAACGTGATACTGTGACCCCGCCGATCCGGACGGGTTTCAGCATGGCGACCGGAGTAATTGCTCCGGTCCTGCCGACGTTCGCGATAATGTTCTCGATCAGTGTTGTCCCCTGGTGCGCCGGGAACTTGTACGCGATTGCCCAACGCGGTTCCCGCGTTTTATAACCGAGCGCTTTCTGGAGACCAACGTCATTCACCTTGATGACTGCGCCGTCCGTCTCGAACGGGAACGCCGGTCTCTTCTCTTCGACCTTTTTGATCGAATCGATGACCTTTTCAATCCCCCTTGCCTTGTCGAAAATCGCGGGCGTGGGGAAATACGCCTTTTTGAGCCAGGCGACAAAATCCGCTTGGCTTTTAAAATCGATCCCCCTCATCGTCCCCACGCCGTAGCAGGCCATGTGGAGTTTCCGCTTTTCCGTGATCGACGAATCAAGCTGGCGCACCGACCCGGCGGCCGCGTTCCGGGGATTAGCAAACAACGGCTCTTCGCCCTTCTCGCGCTCCCTATTGAGCTTTTCAAACGCATCGATGTCCATATATACTTCGCCCCGGATGTTGATCTCCTCGGGGATGTCTACGCCCTCGATCCTGAGCGGAATGGCCCTGATGGTTTTAATGTTCGTCGTAACATCTTCACCTTCGTATCCATCGCCCCTCGTTGATGCCCGTACCAGCACACCCTTGCGATAGGTCAGTTCCATGGCGAG
>DASWAB010000188.1:0-2322 GCA_036391375.1 Nitrospirota bacterium | reverse complement strand
CAAGGCTTGAAGAGATGCTGAAGTACTCAAAGGGCGTGCGGAAAGTGCCCGTTATTGTCGAGAATGAAAAGGTCGGCATCGGCTACGAAGGCGGCTCATGAGGCGTTTAATGGCCGGCAGGCTGCCGGTTTGCGGGTGATGAAGAAAATGGCATTACCGCAGGAAAAAGAACATACTAAGGCATTGGATAAATTCTTTCTCGACAGGAACGACGCCGCGCTTCTTGTCATCGATATTCAGGAGCGTCTGGCGGTCGTGATGAAGGACCGGGAACGCGTGGTCAGAAATTGCCTGCACCTGATCGGGCTGGCGAAGATGATCCGGCTCCCGGTCGTCGTGACAGAGCAGTATCCCAAGGGCCTGGGAAGGATCGTACCCGAGCTTCAATCGATGATTCCGGATTACCGGCCGATCGAAAAGACGGCCTTCAATTGCTGCGGCGAGCCGGCGTTCGTATCGGAGCTGAAAAGGCTCGGCAGGAAAAAAATTATCATAACCGGGATGGAAACGCATGTCTGCGTGCTTCAGACCACCGCGGGCCTTTTGCAGGATGGCTTCGTCACGCATGTCGTGGAGGACGCCGTGTGCTCGCGCACGGAAGAAAACCGGAAAATCGGGATCGAGTTCATGCGCGATGCGGGCGCGGTCATTACGGGCACCGAGACAGTGCTGTTTCAATTGCTCAAAGTCGCGGGGACGGAAGAATTCAGGAAGATTTCGCAGAGGATTAAGTAGCGGAGACTGGAGACCCTGAAGTCTGTTATATTGCTTCTGAAAGAGGTTCATATGGCGCAACAGGAAATCATTCCAGATGACGTAAAAAAGACGATCAAGGAGAGCTTCGACGAGGGCCTCAAGGGAGACGTTATTCTTGAAGTCTACACCCAGAGAGGCAAGAACGACCAGTTCAACGAAGCGGCTGTCTCGCTGGTCAAGGCTCTGTCGGAGCTTTCCGGCAAAATCAAGGCATCGTATCACACGATCGGGGACGCCCAATCGCAGAAACGAAACGTCACCCGGTCTCCCTCGGTGCTGATCTCGCCGGACAGGTACCGCATCCGCTACACCGGCGCGCCGGTGGGAGAGGAGGGGCGTTCGTTTCTCATCACCCTCATGATGGCATCGACCGGAAAGACGCTCCTGAGCGAGCCGGCCGCAAAAAAAATCGTTGACGAGCTCCGGGAAAAACGGGACATCCAGGTCTTTGTAAGCCCCACCTGCCCGTACTGCCCGCAGCAGGTGCTGTCCGCATTTTCAGCCGCAATCGCAAAACCGGAGCTTATATCCGCCGAGGCGGTAGAGATCTACGAGAACCAGGACCTTGCCGAGAGCCTTGGTTCCCTGGCCGTGCCACAGACGTTCATCAACAGTACCTTTACGGGCGCCGGGCTCCAGCCCGAGCCGTGGTTCGTCGAGTCGCTGCTTTCGCTCAAGGAACCGCTGGTCGCGTCCACGCGGATTTCGGGCGAGCCCGTGGAAAAGGACCTCGTCATCATCGGCGGCGGGCCGGCCGGACTCACGGCCGCGATCTACGCGGTCCGGGCGGGACTCGACAGCGTCGTGATCGAAAAGACCAGCCTGGGCGGCCAGGTGGCGATCACGCCGGTGGTCGAGAACTATCCGGGCTTCATGCGCATCGGCGGCAAGAGCCTCGTCGATCTTATCACGCAGCAGGCCGCGCAATACTGCGACATCCACGTGGGCGAGTTCGTGACCGAAGTGGAAAAGGGCAGGGATGACGGCAGGATCCGGCTCAAGACGAACCACGCGATCTACCATACGAAGGGGCTGGTGATCGCCACAGGCGTCGGGAATCGCGCGCTCGAAGCGCGGGGCACCCAGAAATTCTACGGCAGGGGCGTCTCCTACTGCGCCACCTGCGACGGGTATTTCTTCAAGGATGGAAAGTCCGTGGTCGTGGTCGGGGGGGGCAATACGGCCATCACCGACGCGCTGTATCTCCATAATATCGGCGCGCGGGTGACCCTCATCCATCGCCGGGCCGACCTCCGTGCCGAATCGCGGCTCCAGGAGACGTTCCGGCAGTCGGGCATCCCGGCGATGTGGAACAGCGAAGTGACCGAAATCATCGGCGAGAAAATCGTGAAATCACTGAAGGTGAAGGACAGGAAATCGGGCAGGGAGAGCGTGCTGCCTGTCGAGGGTGTGTTCGTGGCCATCGGATACGTCCCGAACAACGACATTGCAAAGCAGCTCGGCCTCGGGCTCGACGAGCAGGGTTATATCAAAACCGATCTTCTTACGATGCGCACGTCCATGCCAAACGTATACGCGGCGGGCGACATCACCGGCGCGCCGAAG
>DASWAB010000187.1:0-3723 GCA_036391375.1 Nitrospirota bacterium | reverse complement strand
GTAGAGGGAATATTTGTCCGGCTGGTCGATGGGGAAATAACCGCCGCCTCCGCTCTCGACGAACGGCGCCAGATGACAATCCGCGCAGTGCGGCTCGGCGGCGGAAAGCCACCAGTCTTTCCCGTTCGAGGCGCTGCCGTAGGGTACCGGGTCCCCCTCCCTGGCGTTCCAGGGAAGAAGTTTGAGTTTGCCGGCGCTGTCCTTGGACGCCTTGACGAGCGTCGCGCCGGAATGGTTTTCGTAATAAGAGCGGAGCGGGTCGCCTTGCGCCCCCACGAGGGGGTCGGCAAAAGAGCTCCTGAACCTGCTGACGTCGCCGTTTGCGACCGCTTTGATGATTTCCCTGATCGGTTTGTTCCGGAGCGTCCTGCCCTGCTGCGAGGCGGCGTCCTTGAGTTCATCATACCGGTACAACTCCTGGCCCAGCGGATTATGGCAGTCCGTGCAGTAAAGGCCGCGCAACTCCGGAACAGGCTTCCCGTTTTCGTCTTTTCTGCTCACTTCCTTCAGATACCACTTTCCGATCTGGTTCAGAAAGAAAGGCGGCTTCACGTCCGGGTTCGTATGGGCGTCCCTCCGGAGATAGCATCCGCCTCCTGAACTTCTCACATCGGCGTTCGAGAACCGGGGGTTGCCGTTGTCGTCCACGATCCGGAACGGGTTCGTCCGGGCGTTCATCTCTTCCCTCTGCCAGTGCGTCGGATGGCAGGCCTGGCAGCTTTGCGTCCTGCCTGCCTTGTCGGGCATCGGAATGAATCCGGCGTGCGCGCCATGGATCGCCTCGGCAAGGGGCCGCGCCCGCACGGCCTTGTACCCCGTGGCGCCCGGCCGGGGCGACTGGAGATTTCCCGAAACATTGTCGCCATGGCAATCCGCGCAGTTGACCGACCCCACGACGCCCAGCCGGCCGGATGACGCGTCAGGATTGTATCCCCTGAGCAGGCCGGTCGCGTAATGCTTGTCGTGAAGTTCGAGTATATTGATGGAGGCCTCGGATTGACGGGCCATGAACTCGCTGATGTCGGAATAGTTTTTCTTCCAGTAGGCGTATTCCTTGTCAAAGAGCGAAAGCCCTTCATCGCGCGAGAGTTTCGCAGCCAGGCCGCTCCGGGAGTGGCAATGATAGCAATTCGGCAGGTCTATGGGGTTCGTGCCGAAAAATTCGACGGGCGCCCCGTTCGCCGTCACGGACCCGCCTTTTTTGTCGAGAAGCCGGACAACGGAGTATTGGTAAGGCTGGAAATCGCCCTCCGAAACCGTGCGCAGCGCCCCCCGCCTCCTGCTGTCGTTAAACGCGGTGAGGGGAAGTCCGAGCGCGTCCCAGAGGTACGATGCCGTAAGCGTGAGCTGGATGTTTTTTACTTCCGGGATGAGGGAATCGGTAAAGACCTTATTGCCTCCCGTCCTGCCCGCGTAGGAAAGCGTACCGCCCGAGAGACCCTTTCCCGTCGGCCCCGCGTCAACGGGGACCTGGATCTGCCTGCCCACATGAAGCCTCGACGCCTCGGACCAGTCCCCCGGCACCGTTCCTTCAAGGTCCCGGTAAATGAAAAGATGGGTCCAGACATAATTCGCCATACTGTCTCCGGGGTCGTCCATTTTCCCTTTCCCGGAAACATCCTTGGAGACCGTCCAGTACTTCATTTTATTTCCTTCGCTGTACGAGTTGTCCCGCACGGAATAGGCAAGCGACAAGCCGTCATCCGGGGAGAGAAGGCGCGGACGCTCTCCGCCTGCGCCGGTCTTCACCGCCTGCGCCTGGATGCTGTTGTACGGCGGGATGACGCAGCAATAGGAAATATCGAATCCCACGCAGTGCATGCCCAGCTCGTAATTGATGAAAATCACATAGGGGTCTTTGGGATCATAGAGTTTTGCGGCGGTCTCCGTCAAGGACGCGGATTTGAGCCGCGCTGTTGTAAAGGGGGGAGAAGGGCTATACGGCGTTCGCTGCGCTGCGAAGACCACGGCCCCTAAAACGATGACTGCACCGAAAAGAAAGCTGGCTCCTGCCAGACGACGACTCTTCATGATGGCCCTCCTTCTCTGGCGACAAATACGTTCTGGTTCTCTGGTTATCGGCTTCCCTTGCTGTACTTATTGAGGTCGCTCCTGAAGAAACGGCATAATTGTGTTCCTCCTCCTTTGATGAGAATTCTCCTGCCGTCGGCGGCGGACGGGAGAGCGTATATTCTTTTGATCTTGATCATGCGCCTCTCCGAAGACAAAGATTATTCTTTCACAAAAGCGTCCTTGGTCGCGCCGCATATCGGGCATACCCAGGTGTCGGGTATTTGTTCAAAGGGCGTCCCGGGCGCAATCCCACCGTCCGGATCGCCGATTGCCGGATCGTAGACCCACTCACAGATCGAGCACTTCCATTTCCCCATGCAATAAATCCTCCTCTATAGATATTATTGTCTCAATATTCTCAATATCTCAATATTATTGAAAAGTAAGAAAAGTATAGCACAATCTAAAAAGGGCCTCCCCCATGAGCCTGCCCAGATTTTGGGCCTTGCCGGAAACAGAAGTAGGCCGAATTTGCGTTGACAGGGAGGAAAATAAACCACTATAATGACTGCTGTTACCATGATGATGATCAGAAAAAACCTCTCTATCTTCATTGCGCTGGTTTTCACAGGCGGCCTTCTCATATTCCCCGGTCACAGGCCGTCTTCCGCCGAACCGGCGCTCCACGGGGCGCGGGTACTCGAAGTGAACGACGGCGACACGGTCACGCTTCGGTTTAACTGGAGGAATTATCGGACAAGGCTCATCGGCATCGATGCCCCCGAGCTGGACCAGGCCCCTTGGGGCCGGAAGGCCAAAGACCGCCTGATCGAGCTCATGAACCAGACGGAATGGTATGTCATTGTCGAGACGGACGTAGAGAAACGCGATAAATACGGACGGCTTCTCGCCTATCTCTGGACGAAACGGCGTGAACTGATCAACGAGCGCATGATCCTCGACGGACAGGCGGTCCTTTTCACGATTCCGCCGAACATCAAATACGTTGAAAAATTCACCCGCGCGGAGCGGCGCGCGCGTCAGGAGAAAAAAGGAATATGGGGACCGGACGGGTTGAAGGAACGGCCGGAGGACTACCGCCGGCAGCATCCGCGGATGGGGCATAGATTTTGAAGGCATCAAATCTGAGTTGCCGCTACCCCTTCACGCACGCGATCGGCTTGACCCGCGCAACCTTGCGCGCGAGGCCCGCCTCGTGCGCCGCCTCCACGACCTCGGTCACGTCCTTGTAGGACTCCGGAGCTTCCTCGGCGATGCCGGAATAGGAATGGCCCCGGATCATCACGCCCTGCTCTTCAAGCATTCTGATCACGTCTCTCCCGTGCCATCTTCGCTTCGCCTGGGTGCGGGACATGGCCCGGCCCGCCCCGTGGCAGGCGGAGCCGAAGGCCGTTTTCATCCCCTCCTCCGTGCCGATAAGAATGTAGGAAGACGTGCCCATGGTCCCGCCGATGAGCACGGGCTGGCCCACGTGCTGATATTCCTTCGGAAGCTCGATCTGGCCCGGCCCAAAGGCGCGCGTCGCGCCCTTGCGGTGCACGTAGAGTTTCTTCTTTTTCCCGTCGATCCGGTGCGTCTCCACCTTGCAGGTATTATGGCTGATGTCGTAGAGCATCCCGATGCGGCCTTCGGGATAGACCTCGGTGAAAATTTCCCGCACAAGGTGGGTGATGATCTGACGGTTCGCCA
>DASWAB010000186.1:0-3595 GCA_036391375.1 Nitrospirota bacterium | reverse complement strand
AACCACCGACGACATGATTGCAAGCGTCGAACGGACCCTGTTCAGGAAGAAGCTGGCCAGGCAGCGCGATCTGGTCGTGATAACCGCCGGTGTGCCCATCGGGGTGGCAGGCAGCACGAACATGATGAAAATCCACCGCGTGGGGGTAGCAAAAGGGCTGGAGTCGGAGTAGAACAGGTCAAAAAGCATCCTCTTTTTTTGCTTTTTTCCGAAACGCGGTGTTATAATTGACCCGTATGGAAAAAATCTCCACAATCTGTCCCTGGTGCGGCTGCGGTTGCGGCCTGTACCTGCACGTGGAAAACGCCCTCATCACCGGCGTCTCCCCGAACCGCGTCCACCCCGTCAATCACGGCACGCTGTGCGTGAAGGGCTGGAACTGCCACGAGTTCGTCCGGCATCCCGACCGCCTGACCACCCCCCTTCTCAGGGACGGCAATGCCGCATACCGGCGCGCGTCGTGGGACGAAGCGCTCGGGCTCACCGCGAACCGCCTCTCGGAAATCAAGAAGCAATACGGCCCCGACGCCATCGGCGTGCTCGGCTCGGCCAAGTGCACGAACGAGGACAACTTCGTGCTCATGAAGTTCGCGCGCGCCGTCCTCGGCACGAACAACGTGGACCACTGCGCCAGGCTCTGCCATTCCTCCACCGTGGGGGGCCTCGCCGCTGCCTTTGGCTCCGGCGCCATGACCAACTCCATCGACGAGATCAGGGACGCCCGGGTCATCTTCGTGATCGGGTCCAACACGACCGAGCAGCACCCCATGATCGGGATGCACATGCTCGAAGCAAAGGACGGTGGAGCGACGATCATCGTGGCCGACCCGCGCAGGACGCAGATCGCGCAGTTCAGCCATCTTCACCTCAGGCACCGGAGCGGCACGGACGTGGCGCTCCTGAACGCCATGATGAACGTCATCATCGCCGAAGGGCTCGTGGACATTTCGTTCATCCGCCAGCGCACAGAGAACTTCGACGCTTTTGAAAAACGCGTCATGACCTTCACCCCCGAGGTATCGGAGCGGATCACCGCTGTTCCCGCGGGAGACATCCGCAGGGCCGCACGGCTCTACGCCTCGGAAAAACGGTCCATGCTGTTCTACTCCATGGGCATCACGCAGCACATCACGGGCGTGGACAACGTGCGCTCCTGCGCGAACCTCGTGATGCTCACTGCCCACATCGGCCAGCCTAAGACGGGCCTGAACCCGCTTCGCGGCCAGAACAACGTGCAGGGCGCCTGCGACGCGGGGGCGCTGCCCGACGTCTATTCCGGGTACCAGAGGGTGGCCGACCCGGCGGCGCGGAGAAAATTCGAACTGGCGTGGTCGCGCCCTCTGCCCGAAAAGCCGGGCCTCACGCTCACCGAAATGATCGACGCCATCCATGCGGGGAAAATACGCGCGCTGTACATCATGGGCGAGAATCCGGTGGTATCCGACCCGGACTCGGGCCACGTGAAATCCGCCCTCGCGAAACTCGATTTTCTGGCGGTCCAGGACATCTTTCCGTCGGATACGGCGGAATACGCCCATGTGATCCTGCCGGCGGCCTCCTTCGCGGAAAAGGACGGCACCTTTACGAATACGGAGCGCCGCGTTCAGAAAATCAGGAGGGCCGTGCCCCCTCCGGGCGAGGCAAAACCCGACTATGAAATCCTCTGCGGTCTTTCGAGGCTTCTGGGATACTCCCTGGACTACCGCGCGGCGCACGAGATCATGGAGGAAATCGCGATTCTTACGCCTTCGTACGGAGGCATCCTCCACCACCGGCTGGATGCGAACTTCGGGCTCCAGTGGCCCTGCCCGGGCATGGACCATCCCGGCACCCCCTACCTGCACCGGAAAAAGTTCACGCGCGGCCTGGGCGCCTTCATCCCCGTGGACTTCATCCCGCCGGCGGAGCCGACGGACGACGAATACCCGTTCATCCTGACCACGGGCAGGAGCTATTTTCACTATCACACGGGCACCATGTGCAGGCGAACCGTCACCCTTGAGCGCGAGGAGCCGGAGTGTGTGGTCGAGCTCAACCCTGCGGATGCCGAGCGGCTTGAGGTCCGTATGAACGATCACGTGCGCGTAACGACGCGGCGCGGAAGCATTGAGGTGAAAGCCCGCGTGTCGGGAGCGGTGCCCGAGGGAATCATCTTCATCCCGTTCCATTTTCGCGAGGCGCCCGCGAACGCGCTCACCATCAACGCCGTGGACCCGAACGCAAAAATTCCGGAGTTCAAGGTCTGCGCCGCTGCGGTCGCTGCCGTGCGGCAGAAGCCCGGCGCGCGCCAGGCGCCGCGGATCGGCTATTACGAGGGGATGAAGATCGGGCTCGATCTGTATATCCCCCCTGAGGAACTGTTTCCGAAAAAAGAGAGCCGTTCATGATGGAAACGCGCGTCTTAAATAAAAACCACCTGTCCTTCTGGCTCCGTCAGCTCAAGGCGTCGCGCCAGCTGATCGCGCCCATGCGGGACACCTCCGGCGATATTGTGCTGACCGAGTTGCCGCGCATGCACGAGACCGCGCTCGACGGTCCCGCGCTCATGCCCTCGCCCAAGGAGTTCCTCCTGCCGCAGATGGAGCAGCTCTTTTGCTGGTCCGACGAAGGCGTCGAAGAGGCCTTCGACAAACGGCCGAGGGCCCTCTTCGGCATCAGGCCCTGCGACCTTTCGGCTATCAGGATTCTGGACACCTTCTACCTGGGCGGCGCCCGGGATGCGTACTATGAATCGCGCCGCACCAGGACGGTTTTGATCGCCATCGCCTGCAACCAGCCTGATCCCACCTGTTTTTGCCTCGGCCTCGGCACGGGCCCGTTTTTGAAATCAGGCTTCGACCTGCAGTTTACCGATCTCGGAGACCGTTTCTTCGTGGAGGCGGGGTCGGAAGCCGGCATGGCTATGGTCAGGGGTTTTCCTCATATCTTTACCGGGCCGGTCCAGGCTGACACGGAGGATCTGTACGAAACGCGGCTCGCGGCCCAGAGCCGCTTCGAGAAACGGGTTGACCTCGAGCGTGTCAGAAAACGCATTCAGGCCGGCGGGGTGAGCGACGCATTCTGGGAGTCGGTGGCTGTCCGCTGCTTCGAGTGCGGGGGGTGCGTATATAATTGTCCGGTCTGCACCTGCTTCAATATTCTTGACCGTTCGGCGGCTTCGCATGAAGGGAAGCGTGCCAGGATATGGGACACCTGCATGTTCAAGGGGTTTACGCGCATGGCTGGCGGAGTGGTCCCCGCAGAACGCAAGGTCAGCCGAACCAAGCGGTGGTTCCACCACAAGCTCCTGCACTGGCCTGCCCAGTTCGGGACCTTCGGGTGCGTGGGCTGCGGACGGTGCGCGGTTTCCTGCCCGGGCAAAATCGACATGGCCGCGGTGTCGCTCAGGATCAAGGGCATGGATCAGGCGGAGGGAAAAGAGGCCGGCGCTTTGCTCAGGTAAAACTATGCGTGGGAATATCTATCTGCCGTTCAGGACATCGATTCGTAAAGTTAATGAACTCGCGAAGGACGTAAAGCTGTTTTCCATCGCCGTCCCGCAGGATTTCGCGTATCAGGCCGGCCAGTTCGTCATGGTGTCGGTGATGGGCTCGGG
>DASWAB010000185.1:0-2738 GCA_036391375.1 Nitrospirota bacterium | reverse complement strand
CGGATCGGTATTGCGAAAATCATCGAGTAAGAGGAAGGGGTCGAACAGCGGGACCTCGCTGTTGCCGAACACCCGCCTGAGATGCACCCCAGCACCCTCGATCGTAGGCTTGCTTCTGAACACCTTCCGGATTTTTCTGCTTTCCGCCATGGCCGCCCTCCTCATCGATGGAATATCTATAAATGAGTATAGCAGGTACGCACCATGATTTTGCCGTAAGGAGATTCAATTGAAAAGTAAAATGCAGTTCAGGCCTGTCCTCCTCGCTGGCGCTGTCAGCGAGCGAAGGCGAACTCTGATTTTCAGTAGGGGGGACGTGTAGAACAGCGGGAATGATCCGCTTGGTGATTTTTCAACTGGAGAACGGTGGTTTGAAAAGCGAAGTTTTTACCTCGATAAATTCTTAATAAAAACTCTCCTGCTCCTCCCCGTTTATCTCAGCCTTATGGGTTATGTTCCGAATACCGTATTGTTCTCTGAAATTCCCCAAGGCCGGGTGCATGCCGATTTCGGTCAGCATGAGCGCGCTCCTCCATAAACTGCTTCTCGAACGCGCCCCGAGGACGGCGGCGAACAAAGGCCCTTTTTCCGTATTGACCGCGCATACAAAGCAGTGCCGCGCCGTTCCTGTGTACCCTGTTTTCCCACCGATCATGTTGTCGCATTGCCAGAGAAGCTCGTTCGAATTCTCCAGAAGGAGGTACCTGCCTTCGGCGGTTCTGATGACGTACTCTTTTTTGCCCAGAATCTCCCTGATCAACGGATAGGAAAGCGCGGCCTTCATGATCAATATAAGATCGCTTGCGGTAGTGTATTGGGGCCCTCTATTCGGAAGTCCGGACGCGTTCGCGAAAAGCGTATTGTTCGCGCCGATCTCTTTCGCCTTCTGGTTCATGAGCATCGCAAAGCTCTCCTCAGATCCGGCTGTTGCCTCTGCAAGCGCCACCGCCGCGGAATTGATCGATTTTATAAGGGCGAGATGGAGAAGGTCGGAGACCGTCATTTCCTCATCGGGGTGCAGCCTTGGCCGGATCGACCGGACCCTTCCGGCGTTCCTGCTGATCGTTACTTTGGTCTCGGGATTCAGATTGTCGATGGCCACCATGGCGGTAACAAGCTTGACCGTGCTTGCCGGGGCGAGCTTTGCGTCCGGGTATTTTGCGTAGAGAACCTCTCCCGATGAATCCATGACGACCGCGGCCTTGGCCGGAATCCTTTTCTGGGGCAGCGCCCCCGAGGGCGTAACCCGGATGAAGAAAATTGCCGCGATGACAACGATGAACGATATGCGCTTCATTCCAACCTCATCAAATGTAGAGAATCTCGCCAAGGTTTCAAAATGATCAGGCGACAAAGCCAAAAGAATACCAAACCGTTTCAACTTTACCACATTTTGTGGATTTCGTACAGAGATTATTGGAGCTTCGTAGAAAAAAAAGCATGACCCGTCCCGGTAGGGCGGGAACGTTTAAAGCCTTGAGAAGAGGATAATCGCGGCGTTAAAGAGGAAAATGGCAGGCGACCTGATGAACGTCACTGATGTTTTTGAGCTGCGGCTCTGTTTTCGGGTCAATGCAGACCGACGGTCTCCCTTTGGACTCGTACACCGGACAGCGGGGGGCAAAACGGCAGCCTGCGGACGGCCGCTCGAAATCGAACACTCCCCAACGGCCTGCGTGGCCGGCCCTGGCGGCCGCCTCCCTGTTTTGCTTTTCGACGAGTGACGACCAGAGAATATGGGTGTAGGGATGGCTCGCCTTGTTCGCGATGCGGCCGGCAAGCCCCATCTCTACGATCTTACCGAGATACATCACCGCCACCTTGTGGCTGATGAGTTCCACCACGCGGAGGTCATGCGAGATGAAAAGGAAAGAAAGACCGAACTGTCTCTGCAGGTCGCGCAGCAGGTTGACGACCTGCGCCTGGATGGAAACATCGAGGGCGCTTGTGGGTTCATCGGCCACGATGAACGTCGCGCCCACCGACAAAACGCGCGCAATGCCCACCCGCCGCTTTTCTCCGCCCGAGAGTTCATGCGGGAAGTTCGAAAGCTTGCTCCTTTTAAGGTTTACCTGCTCCAGCAGCTCGGCAATGCGCTTGTCCACGCCGGCGCCGTCCAGACGATGATGCACCGTGATCGCTTCCTTCAGGATGTCGCGTATCCGCATCTTGGGATTGAGGGCCGCGTCCAAATCCTGAAAGATCATCTGCATCCGGCCCCGGAGCTGCCTGAGTTCCTCCGTAGGTACGTTCGTGATATCTTTTCCGTCGAAGATGATCCTGCCCGAAGAAGGTTTTTCGAGCCGCAGGATGGTCCGGCCGATGGTGGTCTTGCCGCAGCCGGACTCGCCCACGAGTCCCACGGTCTCATTCTCCTTGAGATAAAAGCTCACCCCGTCCACCGCCGGAATGGACCGCCGCTCGTTAAAGGCGGAGAGGAGCCCCTTGCGATAGGTGAAATGCTTTTTGAGATCTATGACTTCGAGAATCGTTTTGGGCATAAAACCGGATTTCCGTGGAAACACCGAGATAGCAGCGTTTAAGATTCTTCTTTAAATCTTGTACTTCGCCCTTCTTTGCGCCTCTGCGCAAGACGGGTCTTTAATCAAAATACAACCAGCACCTCACCTTATGCCCGTGCCCGAGTTCCCGCAAGTCCGGCTCTCTGCACTCGCACTTTTCCCGTATCGCGCTCGTCACCTGGTTGCACCGCGAGAAGAACCTGCATCCCCCGGGGA
>DASWAB010000184.1:0-10534 GCA_036391375.1 Nitrospirota bacterium | reverse complement strand
CCCAGACCACTCATGGAATCTCCTCCGATGCGCAACGTATGCTTGGTTTTGCCGACGCTTGTTTGAAACAGCATAACCAGAAGAGTGCTGTTTGTCAAGCGCAGAAGGTAAATTTGCCGCGTGTTGTCATGCCTATTTTCTAAGCGCGTGATTAAAAGCGTCTCCATCGAAAGGGCCCGCGGCGTCTCACTGCTCAATTCACCGCGCCAATATCAGCATGAAAAATCAAGTTATTGTTATATGCAACGTCGCCGCGTCACTATTGGCACGGGCATTGCTAAAGATAAGGAAAGACACTGAAGGAAAAGCGCATCAGAAGCTTCGGATGTTTTCGTGACGCGCAAGGATCTGCAAAGACGACGATAAAACAAAAAAGGAGATCGACATGAGACAGATAGCAATCTACGGCAAGGGCGGGATCGGCAAGTCGACGACCACGCAGAACACGGTCGCGGGCCTGGCCGAGGCGGGGTACAAGTGCATGATTGTGGGCTGCGATCCCAAGGCGGACGCGACGAGGCTTATCCTTCACAAGAAGGCGCAAAACACGGTCATGGACATGGCGCGCGAGCGCGGCACCGTCGAGGATCTCGAGATCGACGAGGTGCTTTTGACCGGGTTCAAGGGCATCCGGTGCGCCGAGTCCGGCGGGCCCGAGCCGGGCGTGGGCTGCGCGGGCCGCGGAGTGATCACGGCCATTAACTTCCTGGAAGAGAACGGCGCCTATGAAGCGGACACGGACTTTATTTTTTATGATGTGCTGGGCGATGTGGTCTGCGGCGGGTTCGCCATGCCGATCCGGGAAGGCAAGGCAAAGGAAATTTACATCGTGACTTCGGGCGAAATGATGGCCATGTACGCGGCGAACAACATTTCCCGCGGCGTGCTCAAGTACGCGCAAAGCGGCGGCGTCCGGTTGGGCGGCCTCATCTGCAACAGCAGAAAAACGGACAAGGAGTACGAACTCATTTCGGAGCTTGCGAAGAGGTTAAACACCCAGATGATCCACTTCGTGCCGCGGGACAATCAGGTCCAGCGGGCCGAGCTCCGGAGAATGACGGTGATCGAATATTCCCCCGAGCACCCGCAAGCCGATGAATACCGGGCGCTTGCCAAGAAGATCGCGGAGAACAAGAACCTCGTGATCCCGACGCCGCTCACCATGGACGAGCTTGAACAGCTCATGATGGACTTCGGGATACTGGAAAACGAGAACGCCGTCGCATAGAAACTGTTCGGGCCGTTTTAAGCGGTTCAAACGTTGAAACGATTCAAACGAAATCAGGGAGAACTTATGAGTACGAGCATAAAAGAAACTCAGAAGATGATCGAAGAGGTTCTGGACGCGTACCCGGAGAAATCGAAGAAGGACCGGGCCAAGCACCTCGCTGCCAACGACCCTACGGGAAGCTGCGGCGCCTGCCAGGTGAAGTCGAACGTCAAGTCACGGCCCGGCGTCATGACCGTGCGTGGCTGCGCCTACGCGGGCGCGAAGGGCGTGGTCTGGGGACCGGTCAAGGACCAGATTACGGTGAGCCACGGCCCGATCGGCTGCGGCCAGTATTCGTGGTGGTCGCGCAGGAACTACTATAACGGACAGACCGGCATCGACACCTTCGGCACCATGCACATCACCACGGACTTCCAGGAAAAAGACATCGTGTACGGAGGCGATAAAGGACTCGATGCCGCGCTCAAGGAATTGAAACAGCTCTTCCCGCTCGGACGCGGAATCGGCATTCTCTCGGAATGCCCGGTGGGTCTTATCGGCGACGACATCGAAGCGGTTTCGAAGCGCGTTTCGAAAGAGATGGGCATCCCCATTGTGCCGGTCCGGTGCGAAGGCTTCCGCGGCGTGTCCCAGTCGCTTGGCCATCACATCGCGAATGACACGATCAGGGACTGTGTGCTCGGCAAAGGCACGCTCGGAAAAACCACGCCGTATGATGTGAACCTGATCGGTGACTATAACATCGGCGGGGACGCCTGGGCATCGCGAAAAATTCTCGAAGAGATGGGCCTTCGGGTGATAGCCCAATATACCGGCGACTCGACGATCAACGAGATCGGCATCGCGAACAAGGCGAAACTGAACCTGATCCATTGCTATCGGTCCATGAATTACATCTGCCGCCATATGGAGGAGGCCTACGGCATCCCCTGGATGGAGTTCAATTTTTTCGGCCCGACGAAGATATACGACAGCATCCGGAAGATCGCCGCCAAGTTCGACGACAAAATTCAAAAGAATGCCGAGGCGCTCATCGAAAAATACAAACCGATGATGGACAAGGTGGTCGAACGGTACCGGCCCAAACTCGAAGGGAAAAAAGTGATGCTCTATGTCGGCGGACTCCGACCCCGCCACACCATCGGCGCCTACGAAGACCTCGGCATGGAAGTGATTGCCTCGGGATATGAGTTCGGCCACGGCGATGATTACAAGCGCACTTATTCCGTCATGAAAGAAGGCGCGGTGATCATGGATGACGCGACCTTATATGAACTGGAGGAATTCACGAGGAGACTCCGGCCGGACATGGTCGGCTCCGGCATCAAGGAGAAATACTCATACCACAAGCTCGGCGTGCCGTTCCGCCAGATGCACTCGTGGGACTACTCCGGGCCTTATCATGGTTTTGACGGGTTCCCTGTGTTCGCGCGGGACATGGACATGACCGTGAACAGTCCGACGTGGGGGTTGATTCGGAGAAGAAAATAAC
This sequence comes from Nitrospirota bacterium, assembly GCA_036391375.1. GTDB lineage: Bacteria > Nitrospirota > UBA9217 > UBA9217 > UBA9217 > DASWAB01. The sequence goes on along the minus strand of DASWAB010000184.1, from coordinate 7,811 downwards.
CGTTCGAACGCTTAAACGTTTAAACCGTTCAAACGCTTGAATTTGGAGGATTTATGAAAATCAGAGACCATAGTGATCTGTTCAAGCAGCAGGACTATCAGGAGCAGTTCGAACGAAAGAAAGAATTTGAAAACTGCTGGCCCTCGGAGAGGGTCAAAGAAGTCGCCGAGTGGACCAAGACGAAGGAATACCGGGACCTCAACTTCAGCCGCAAGCACATCAAGATCAATCCGGCGAAGGCCTGCCAGCCTCTGGGCGCGGTTTTCTGCGCGTCGGGCTTCGAAGGCTCCATGCCGTTCGTGCAGGGCGCGCAGGGCTGCGTTGCGTATTTCCGGAGCCATCTCTCCCGGCACTTCAAGGAGCCCTTTGCCGCGATTTCTACCTCCATGACCGAGGACGCCGCGGTGTTCGGCGGATTGAATAATATGCTCGAAGGCATGGAGAATGCCTATGCATTGTACAAGCCGAAGATGCTCGCGGTCGCGACGACCTGTATGGCGGAGGTGATCGGCGACGACCTGAACGCGTACATTAAGACTGCCCGTGAAAAAGGGCTGGTGCCTCAGGATTTGCCTGTGCCGTTCGCGCATACCCCCTCTTTCGTCGGTTCTCATATTGTGGGCTACGACAATATGATGAAGGGGATACTTTCGACGCTTTCGGCGGACAAGAAGGGAGAACCGAACGGTAAGGTGTGTATCATTCCTGGCTTCGATACATACACGGGCGACTATCACGAAATCAAGAGGCTGATGGCGCTGATGGGCATCGAGTTTACGCTCCTTGCCGACGTGAGCGATACCTTCGATTCTCCGAACACAGGCGAGTACAGGCTCTATCCCGGCGGCACGCCGCTTGCCGATGCAATGGATGCGGTAAATGCTTCCGCCACAGTCGCACTCCAGAAATATTCAACCGCTAAGACCATGGAGTACATTCAGAAGGAATGGGGCCAGGACACGATCGCACTGTCTCCCATCGGTGTCAAAAACACCGATGCGTTTTTTGATGAGCTTTCCAAACTCACCGGCAAGCCGGTCTCGGCCGCAATCGAAGCGGAGCGGGGGCGCGCAGTGGACGCAATGGTGGATTCCCATCCCTATGTCCACGGCAAACGTTTCGCCCTTGTCGGCGATCCGGACATGCTGCTGGGCATGATGAGCCTGATCATGGAAATGGGTGGGGAGCCGGTCCATATCATCTGCACAAACGGAGATAAGAATTTCGAAACAGAGGCGAACGAACTTCTTGCGTCTTTTCCCTTCGGCGCAAGCGGCAAAGTCTACATTGGAAAAGATATGTGGCATTTGCGCTCGCTCCTTTTCACCGAGCCCGTGGACCTCTTGATCGGAAACTCGTACACGAAGTTTTTGACCAGGGACACGGGAACGCCGCTCATCCGCATCGGTTTCCCGCTCTTCGACCGGCACCACCTACATAGGCAGCCGGTCATCGGATACCAAGGTGTAATCAACCTGGTCACGATGATCGTAAACACGGTTCTGGATGAACTGGACAGGAAAACAGAGGATTCGGCGAGTTTTGATGTGATTCGGTAATAGATGACAGAGGACAGACTGAATCAAAAAGTGAGTCTTTCTGACTTCTGTCATTGGGGTAAAATTATGCACGACATCGTAATTACCAGCATATACTTTTTCTTTATTGCGCTTCTGTATTCTACGGTCGGGCACGCGGGAGCGTCCGGATACCTTGCAACCATGGCGCTTCTTTCGTTTCCACCCGCAGTGATGAAGCCGACGGCCCTCGCGCTGAACATTATCGTAGCACTGGTCACGAGCATCCGTTTTTACCAGGCAGGACATTTTTCCTGGCGTCTTTTCTGGCCTTTTGCCCTGGCATCGATCCCAATGGCGTATCTTGGCGGCAGCCTCGGGATCCATGCAACGGCTTATAAAATCTTAGTGGGGTTCGCGCTGCTGTTCGCCGCCGCGCACCTCATTATCCGGACCCGGGCATCCTTCAATCAAGAAGGATGCGTCAAACGTCCGGGAATGCTCGTCTCGCTTGGCGTCGGAGGCGTGATTGGATTCATCTCCGGCCTTACTGGCGTCGGCGGGGGAATATTTTTAAGCCCGGTCCTGATCATCATGAACTGGGCGGGGCTGAGAAAAACATCGGCCATTGCCGCCGTATTCATCCTCGTCAACTCGATATCCGGCTTGGCGGGATTTATCCGTCAGGGCGGCGCGCTTCCGGACCATTTTGCCTGGTGGTCTGTTGCCGTGATAACGGGTGGGTTCATCGGCTCAACTTTGGGGGCAACGAAGTTCAATAGTCCGGTCCTGCGGGCATTGCTGGGAGCCGTGCTGCTCATGGCGGGGATGAAGCTGGTCATGATTTAGCAGGCGAAAGCACAGAGTACAGGAAACAAAAAAATGAGAAGAGGGCCAAGCCCTAATTTTGCTTCTGTCTTCTGATTTCGAAAGTTTATTATGGTTACGACAATCGACAAACTGACAGTAGACGGCTGCTCCGCAAACGACGGTCACAAACTCTGCCGCGCCCGGGGCGGCGAGTCCTGCGCCTTTGACGGCGCGATGATCGTGCTTCAACCGATCGCGGACACGGCGCACCTCGTGCACGGCCCGATCGCCTGCTGCGGGAATTCCTGGGAAGGCAGGGGGGCGCTTTCATCCAAGGGGAATCTCCACACGATGGGATTCACCACCGACATGACCGAGATCGACATCGTATACGGGGCCGAAGAAAAGCTCAGGAACGCCATCGTTGAAACATATAAGGCCGTCAGCCCCAAGGCGATATTCGTGTATTCCACCTGCGTGAGCGGGCTCATCGGCGAGGACATCGTCGCGGTCTGCAAAAAAGCCGAAAACGATCTCGGCATCCGGATCATTCCGGTGAACGCCCCCGGGTTTGTCGGACCGAAGAACCTCGGCAACCGGATTGCGGGCGACGTGCTGCTGGAACAGGTGATCGGAACCGGTGAGCCCCCGGTTATGACGCATACGGACATCAACCTGATCGGCGAATATAATATCGCCGGAGACCTGTGGCATGTGGAGCCGCTTCTTGCCAGGGCGGGCATCAGGGTCCTTTCGAAAATCACGGGAGATTCCACCTTCGAGGAAATCACCTGGGCGCACCGCGCAAAATTGAACGTTGTCGTTTGCAGCCGAGCGCTCATCAATGTAGCGCATGAGATGGAACGCAAGTACGGTATCCCTTATGTCGAGGTCTCGTTCTTCGGGAGCACGGAAATCGCGAAGGCGCTCAGGGCGATATGCTATGGCTTAGACCGTTTAAGCTGCTTGAACGGCTCAAACTGTTCAAATCCCGTTGATACGGTAATAAAGCAGGAAGAGAGAAAACTGAAAGAAGCGCTGAAACCCTACAAGCATCTGCGCGGCAAAAAGGCCGTGCTTTACACCGGCGGAGTCAAGAGCTGGTCCTTCATCTCCGCGCTTCGCGACCTTAGCATCGAGATTGTGGCCGTTGGTACGAAAAAGAGCACCATCGAAGACGAAGAAAAGATGAAGGAGCTGCTTGGACCTGCCGCTCCGCTTGTCGAGGACGTGGCGCCGAAAAATCTGCTGAAGCTTCTCAAGGACCGTCGAGCTGACATGCTCATTGCCGGCGGGCGAAACCAGTATCTTGCGGTCAAAGAAGGCTACCCGTTCGTGGACGTGAACCAGGAACGGCATACAGCCTATGCAGGGTATCAGGGGCTTGTGAACCTGGCTGAGCAGATAAGCAACAGCATCAACTTCTACGACAGAGGCAGGGGGCAAGGATCAAGGGCCAAGGAAGGCGCAGAAATTAACCCGAAACCCGAAATGCGAAACCTGAAGCTGACTCACGATGTTATCATCAATCCCCTCAAACACTCCCCGGCCATCGGCGCGGCCATCGCGCTTCAGGGCATAGACAAGACGCTGCCGATCATCCACGGCGCCCAGGGCTGTACGTTTCTGGGCAAAGTGCTTCTGACCAAACACTTCCGGGAGCCGATTGCTCTTGCTTCGTCGAAACTGTTTATCGAAGACGTGGTCATGGGGAGCGAGGAGAAGCTGGTGAAGACCATCGAAGGCTTCATCGAAAAAACCCGACCGGCGATTATCGGGGTCCTTACATCGGGGATGTCCGAGGTAAAAGGGGATAATGTAGAGGCAGTAGTCAGGAGTCAGAAGTCAGAAGTCAGGAGAGAATCGTCAAAGACAAGAGTCATTTCAATACCGACGCCGGATTATGAGGGCGGGCTTGAGACGGGATATGCCAAAGCGGTGGAGGCAACGCTTCAAATCGCGGAATGCGGAGTGCACCCTGCACTCGCGCGATGCACTCGTAAGCACTGGTGTAAACGGAATGCGGATTTAAATCAGGACCAATCTAACGAAAAAATCGTAAATGTGCTGGCCGGATCACATCTGACTCCGGCGGACTTCAATGAGCTTCGGGAAATCATAGAATCGTTCGGTATGAGAGCGATCATCCTCCCGGACCTGTCTGCTCTCGATGGAAGCAGGCAGGGCTTTTCTCCCCTCGCGACAGGCGGAACGACGATGGAGGAACTGAGGGCAATTGCAGATTCGTCACTTACCATCTGTTTGGGAATGAGCATGGAGCCTGCGGCAAAGCTGCTGCGCCAAAGGTTCGGCATTGAATGTTGTACGTTCGACAGCATTGCCGGCCTTGCAAATTCGGACCGGCTGATGCGGACTCTCGCGGAAGTGAGCGGCAATCCCGTGCCAGTCCAATATGAACGTCAGAGGAGAATTCTTGTGGACGCTATGCGAGATGCGCACTTCTTCTTTGGGGATAAAAAAATCTGCATCGCTCTCGAACCCGATCTTGCGGCCCAAACGTCGAAGTGGCTTGACGAGATGGGGGCTGTTGTCGAGTTGGCGGTCATTCCTACGCTTTCGGACGCAGCGGACCACATCTGTGCTCAAGAAGTCCGGATCGGAGATCTCTCCGCAATCCAGGGTGAGTTCGATGTGCTCATCGCCAACTCGCACGCAGAGGGCGTGGCGAAAAAACTCGGCATGCCGCTCTATGAGATGGGTTTTCCGGTTTACAAGACGCTCGGGTATACATCAAAGGTCACGATTGGGTACCGGGGGACGGTGACGCTGATTCATGAGGTCGGAAATTTGTTGAAGACACACATATAGATTTTTTACCGCAGACGCAAAGAGCGCAAAGGAAAGCATAACCCATTGGCTCAAGAATCAAAAAGTTTTTTTCTTCGCGTCCTTAGCGCCTTCGCGGTGACGGTTTTGGGGGCTTATATGAAAGTCGCGTTCGCCACAACGGATGGAAAAAATATCAACGAGCATTTCGGCAGTGCGGGGATGTTCGCCGTCTACGACATCACGGCCGGTGGTCATCATTTCATGGAATTGCGAAAGTTCGCGGAGGGCGTAGACCAATCGATCATTGACACGAAAAATATGGGACAGCTTCATGACGACAAATTGCAGGCGAAAGTGGACAGGCTTTCGGACTGTAAGCTCATCTATATCACCGAGATCGGCGGGCCTTCGGCGGCCCGACTCGTGAAGAAGAACATCATGCCGATGAAGGTGAAGGAGACTATTTCCATCGAACGTGCACTGGCGGAACTTCTCTTCATCATAAAGAAATCGCCGCCGCCGTGGCTCAGGAAGGCCATGCAGAAGTAAGAAGTCAGAAGACAGACTAATAATTACAGGAGGAAATAATCATGAAAATGATCAGGGCATTTATACGGCCGGAAAAAGAGCAAGAAGTCGTCCTGGCGCTCGAGGGAGCGGGGTTCCCTTCGCTCACCAAAGTCCCGGTGTTCGGCAGGGGAAAACAAAAAGGTTTGACCGTGGGGCCGGTCCATTATGACGAACTTCCGAAGACCCTCATTATGACCGTGGTGAACGATAAAGATCTGGACAGGGTCGTCAAGGTGATCCAGGACAAGGCGCGGACCGGGTTCATCGGCGACGGAAAGGTGTTCATCAGCCCCGTAGAAAACGCCTATACGGTGAGGACCGGGGAAGCAGGATTATAATTTTTTGCCACGAGCTCACAGAGAACACGGAGAAAAGCACTCCGTTAACTTCAAAAGACTTTCCATTTGTTCTTGAATTTTCCTCGGTGAACTCAGTGTCCTCTGTGATTGATATTTGGAGGTTTTTTGTAATGAAAGAGATTACTGCCATCATCCGCCGGGACAAACTCCCGGAAACGAAAAAAGCGCTCGATAACCTCGGCTATCCGTCGCTTACGATCCAGAGCGTCGAAGGCCGGGGCAAGCAGAGAGGCGCCATGTGCGCGGAAATGGACTCCGAGATGCCGGACAGCTTTTGCACGGCGGTAAAGCTTAAACCCACGCCGTCCGCCTATGCGCTCGACCACACGCTGCCGAAGATCGCCCTGTTTGTGCCGAAGCGCCTGCTCACAATCGTGGTGCCAGACGACGTGGTCGCAACCATCGTCAAATCCATCATCAAGGTGAACCAGACCGGCAAGGCAGGGGACGGAAAGATATTCGTCTCGCCCATCGAAGGGGCGCTCCGCGTCAGGACCGGCGAGAAAAACGGGGAAGCGATAGCGTAATTTGAATGCGGATTGCGAAATGCGGAATGATAGCCGCAGGCCTTAGCCTGCATGTTGGAGGGAAATTATGTCCCCCATTACGGGAACCACCCGCGGTGGAAAACCGTGGACGCCGAAATTCATCGAATCCATCGATATTGAAATATGCATCGGCTGCGGCCGCTGTTACAAGGTCTGTGGCTTCGACGTGCTGGAGCTTATCGAAAAACCGTTCGAGGGCGAAGACGAATACGGAGACGATCTGAAGAACAAGGTCATGTCCATCGCCCGGCCGGAGAACTGCATCGGGTGCGAGGCGTGCGCCCGGACCTGCACGAAGAAGTGTCATATGCATGTCTCCCTCTGAAAGGGGAAACACCAAATAACAAGCACGAAGCCTCAGATAAATTCCAATCCTCAATGACCGAATAAATAAACAGTTAGGTTGTTGGCATTTCGAATTTTGCGTTTATTGGGGATCTGTGTTTTTGGAATTTGAGATTTCCTAATATGGACATCACTATTCGTGCCGCAAAACCCGAAGATATCCCCCAGATGGGCGATCTCCTGACTGATCTGTTTACCATCGAGCTTGACTTTTCTCCGGACATCGAAAGGCAGACGCGCGGCCTGAGCATGTTGATAACTGACACGTCAGGATCGTCGCTCGTTCTCGTCGCAGTCAATGAGGAAAATCTTGTAGGTATGGCTACGGTCCAGACGCTCGTCTCGACGGCGGAGGGAGGGCAGGTCGGTCTCGTTGAGGACGTGATTGAGGACTCTCGTTTTCGCTGCCGCAATATAGGCACGCTTTTGCTCGACGGACTCGTTTCCTGGAGCAGAAAGAAAAAACTCACGAGGCTTCAACTCCTCGCGGACCGCGAGAATCACCAGGCGTTGAATTTCTATTCATCTCGAGGCTGGGATACCACCCGACTCGTCTGTCTACGAAATAAGCTTTTATCTCTTATACCATCTTCGCGGGTTTTTTCAGAACGCGATCGCACGTGCCTTAAATCTGTGCAGTTGCCTCTTTTTTTCGTCGAAGTATCCGCATTCCGGCCCGTACGCCATTGATTCTCCATGAATTGCTATTGGCAATGATATTGCTATTATCATTGCATGGCTGTAAGGAGGATCGCATGGATAACATGAAAAAAATCAGTAAAGACTTTCTCAAGGTGCACCCCTGTTTTTCCGAGGAGGCGCACCGCCTGTTCGGCAGGGTACACTTGCCGGTCGCTCCCGCATGCAATATT
>DASWAB010000183.1:0-2058 GCA_036391375.1 Nitrospirota bacterium | reverse complement strand
GTAGCGGCGAGGGGCGAGCGGGAGCCGGACGATGAACGGCATCTTCGAATTCAAACAGTGCGTGACCATCATCAAGTCCACGGGGAAGAAGGCGAGGAACCTCCGCGAGTTCAGGGACGCGCTCGCAGCGGTGAGCGCGGGGTCCGTCTTCCATCACACCTATCAATACCTGCTCAAGGGGCACATCCTGGAGTATACGAACGACTTTTCACAATGGGCCGGCGCGGGACTCGAAGAGAGCTCGCTGGCCGAGCGACTATCCAACATCGATCCGTATGATTTCGGCGACATCGAAACGCTCAGGGCCGAATTGCTCAGGGCCGTCGATGATTACCTTGCAGGGTTTCCCGAGCCGCGCGGCGCGATGCCCGGCGATGAATTTTTCTTCAATGAAACGATAACCCTGGTGTTTCAGGCCGGCGTGCGGGTCAGGAACCTTGCCGAATTTCTCATGGCCATCAAATATATCGACGCCAGCTCCCTCTACTACCACTTTTTCGATGCACGGCGGCGATACGGGGGAATATCGAATGATTTCTCGCAGTGGTTCGAGGTGGAACTGGAGAAGAAGGACCTTGCGGAAAAGCTTCGATTCATTGACCCGTTCATGCACAGCCTCGAGGGGATCAGGGAGCGCATCGCTGCGATGGTAGAAGAGGAGGTGCGGCAGGACATGGAATCGGCGGGGGTGTCGCCATGATCGACGCCTACAAAGGGATAGCGCCGCAGGGCGATCTCGCGCTGCTCCGCAAGTTCGGCGACGCGTTCGGCGCCAGAACGTTCCTGCACGTCAACTCGACGCGAGAGGGAGGGGGCGTGGCAGAAATCCTGCATCGCATGATCCCGATTCTCCGGGGGTTGGGCATCGACGCCCGCTGGGAGGTGATCCAGGGTGACACGGAATTTTTCTCCGTGACGAAAAAAATTCATAATGCGCTCCAGGGGAACGAGGAACACTTCACGGAGCGCATGTGGAAGCACCACCTCGAGGTAAACCGGTCGAACGCCGGGAAACTCGACCTGGACGCGGACGCGGTCCTCATCCATGATCCCCAGCCGGCGCCCCTCATCACCTTCCGGAAGAGGGGCACATGGATCTGGCGGTGCCACATTGACGTGTCCAATCCCCGCCTTGACGTGTGGAGCTCGCTCAGGGCGTACTGCACAAAGTACCATGCGGCGGTTTTCTCCGTGGCGAAGTTCGCCCGGTCCATGCCCATCGATGAGTTCATCATTCCGCCGTCCATCGACCCGCTGAGCGAAAAAAACAGGGAACTTTCGCCGGAAGAAATCAAGGCGACGGCTGAAAAATTCAATATCCCCCCCGATCGGCCGATGCTCCTCCAGGTGTCCCGCTTCGATCGCTTCAAGGACCCCATCGGCGTGATCAGGACTTACCGAATGGTGAAAAAATACAACGACTGCATCCTCGTCCTCGCGGGAAGCCCCGCCACGGACGATCCGGAAGGCGAAGCGGTGCTGAACGAAGTGCGGGAATACACGGCAGGCGACCCCGATGTTTTCATCCTGCTCCTGCCCCCCTTCAGCGACAGGGACATCAACGCGCTTCAGAGGATGTCCACGGCGGTGCTCCAGAAGTCTCTGAAGGAGGGCTTCGGCCTGACCGTGTCTGAGGCCATGTGGAAGGAAAAGCCGGTCCTGGGCGGCGCCGTCGGCGGCATATCGACCCAGATCATGCACGGCGTGACGGGCTTTCTCGTCCACTCATCCGAGGGCGCGGCGTTCCGGATACGGCAACTCCTGAACAGCCCGCAGATGGCGAAGCGGCTGGGTGAGCGCGGCAAGGAATACGTGCGGAACAACTTCCTGATCACGAGGCAGGTGCGGGATTATCTCGCCATCTGGTACGCCGTAGAACACAAGGGCAGAAACGTGCTGGAGCTGTCCTGATTTCACGTACCGGGGAAGAGAGAGAAAACCCAGGTGATTGCAGGCACTCGACACACAGGGAACGGTCGCTGGAAGTTCAGCGTCTGGGCGCCATTTCGAAAAAGCGTCGAGCTGAAGATCGTATCGCCGGGCATGCCGATGATCCCG
>DASWAB010000182.1:0-2951 GCA_036391375.1 Nitrospirota bacterium | reverse complement strand
TGGGGACTCCCTTTACGTCCTTGATCTCATCGGCGGTGAAGACTTTGTAAAGGCCGCCTTTCTTGTCGTAGTATTCCTCTTTGATCGGCAGGAAGCTCGTCTTGTCTATCCACGAGAGCTTATAGCTGTAATCCACGTCGTCCGCCTTGGACGCGCTTTTGACCACAACGCAGTCCCTTGCGCCGACCTTTTCTTCTTTAACGACGCTGTGCGTGTCGTCCTCGATGTTTCTGCCGGAAACATCCTCATAGGAGAAGTCCGATCCCACGAAGCTCGAACTCTTGTCCCTGGCCGCGATGCGCCGCACCATGCTGATCGCTGGCACGAAGAGCCAGCGGTCCGCGTCCCTGCCGGGATGTTTCCAGACCATGAAGGTCATGTCCTTCACGTCGGCGGGCTGGTAGAAGTACATGAAGTATTTCTGCTCTCCCCCGGTTGCACCATAGTTTTTCCGGATCATGGTCATCTCCCGTGTCCGCTCCTGGCCCCCGCTCGTTACGAGCTTCATCATGACCCTTGCCTTGAAGTCCTTGCCTGCGTACAGAAAAGCGGCCTGCGATTTCTTCATGATTTCCATTCCATTGTCCGTTGAGAATGCTTGGGACGCAAAAAGCGCCAACGCCAATATTATCGATGTTGCCGCAACAGGTTTCACGTAATTTCCTCCTCTTTTTTCGAATAACCAGCCCTGAAGCAGGGTGATAAGGGCCGGCAGATAAAGCATGGTCATAAGAGCGCTTAAAAGCATCATCGTGACGATGAAGGCGCCGACGGTGATATACGGGGTGAGCGGCGCAAAGATCATGACGGCAAAAGAGGCCGCAAAGAGCACGGCGTTCCGCATGATCCCCTTGCCGGGCCTCGCTGCGGTCCAGCAGCAGGCGTCATGAAGCGGCTCTCCCGGCGCGTCGGCAAGACGCTGCCTGAGGCGGCTTACGAAGTGGATTGCGAAATCCACGGCCATGCCGAGGGAGAGGCAGCTCATGACCGATATGGGCATGTCGAAGTCCTTGCCCGCGAAACCGATCGCCCCGTAGAGCACGAGGACCGTAAAGAGGAGCGGGATGTATCCCACGAGCGCCCACTTGAACGACCGGAAGTCGAGTGCCAGGACACAGAAAACCGCGACCAGGGCAAGGAGAAACCCCTTGACCATGTCCCAGAGCACTTCATGGTTCCAGACGAGGTTGAAGTAGGCGATTCCTGACGGCTTTAAATCCATGGACGTCGGGTTGGATTTCTTGTACTCGTCCACCGCGCTGATCACCGTCTGCATTGCCTTTGCGTCCCAGGTCTTGAGCTGCACCCAGATGTTCGCCCGCTTGAACGGATAATCCACGACATTGTCCAGGTCCGACGGCTTCGCAGACATGGAGAAGAGGAAAAGATATTGGCCGATGGTTTCCTTTTTATCGGGAACAACGTCGTATTTCGGGTTGTCGTCATGCAGAACCTGGTTGATCCTTTTCACGTAATCAACGACCGAGGTCGTTTTCCCCACGACCGCGAGCTTTTCGAGATGGCGCTGCAGGCCTTCGATATAGCGCATGGCCTCGGGTGACTTGATGTAATCGTCGTCAGGCGCAATCGCCACGACATAGCCGAGATCGGTCCCGCCGAGGGCCTTATTCATCACCCGGTCAGCAGTGCGGATGTCGCTGCCCTTCTTGAACCACTCCACGAGATTGTTGTTCACCACCGTATGCGCGATGCCCGCGACTGCAATGACCGCGAGAACGAGCCCGACGGAGACGACCGTTTTCGAGTGGTTCGCTCCCAGCCCGGCAAGGTTCTTGAGGAACCGGGCGGTCCGGCCCTCTTCCACGTCTTCGCGCGAAGCGATCTTCGCGATCTTTTCATCGCTCACGAACGTGAACATGGCCGGAATGAAGCTGAAGCTTAAGACCCTGAGTACGATTGTGCCGAAGGCCACGAGCCCGCCGAAGACCTTCACGGGGATGATGTTCATGAACAGGAGAACGCCGAAGCCGGCAGCCGTAGCCAACGCGGTGTTCCGCACGGGCCGGCTGACCGCCTGCATGGTTTCAATGATCGCGCGCTTTTTGTTTTTTGTTTCCCGGAACCGGAAATAGAACTCATTGAAGATGTGCATGCTGTCCGTGGCGATCGCCATCAGGAACACCGGGGCCATGGAGCTCATGATATGGATCGGAAATCCCAGGCCGATCAGGAGGCCCATGCTGCAGATAATGGCGATCATGGCGTCCATCATGAGCGCAATAGAAAGGAAAACGTCACGGAACATGAGGTACCGGACGATGAACATGACCATGCCCGCAATGGGCGCGAACACGGCCATGAGCTTGAACATCTCGGCGCCGAAGGTGTCGCGGGCCACAGGGTCGCCGGCGATGTAGAACTGCTCATCGCCCTTTTCTTTCCCCACGATCTCTCGTATCTTGTCCGCGATCTCCTTGCCGTTCGAGCCTTTTTCGAGGGGAACATAAATTGCCGTGGTCTTGCCGTCTTTTGATATGATGCGGTTTAAGAAAAGCGGATTCTCATAAAGCATCTTCCTGAGCGCTTCGATGCCGTTGGCGTCCTGCGGGGCCGAGGTCATGAGCGGGGCGACTTTGAGCGTACCGTTTTCCACGGACACATTGTCAATCGTCGTAAACCCTGACACGTCCCTGGCCGCGACGCCTTTGATTTTTAATATCTCGTCGCTGATCCTCCGGACTTTGCCGAGCGTTGCGGCATTCAGGACGCCCTTCTCGTTCACGATCCCCACGACGATCATGTCTTCGTACAGGCCGAAGGTCTTTTCAACGTTGTCGTTCCAGACCCGGACGTCGGACGTGGCTGGAAGCATGTTCTTCGGGTTCGTGTCCGTCCTCATCTTCGGGAACTGCGTCATAAAGAGAAATGCCAGGACCACCGACAGGACGACGATCAGTTTCGGATGCTCCACGGAAAATTCGACTAACGAA
>DASWAB010000181.1:0-10870 GCA_036391375.1 Nitrospirota bacterium | reverse complement strand
CCGCCTAAGGGAAGCGCCATGATTATTCTCAAATCCCTTCAGGAGATTGAGAAAATACGAAAAGCGGGTCGGATTGTCGCGGATGTCTTAGACGGGGTCCGGGAACTGGTCCGCCCCGGGGTAAGCACTCAGACGCTGGATGAATTCGCCGAGCGTTTCATCAGGTCGGTCGGGGCCGTTCCGGCGTTCAAGGGCTACCGAGGATACCCGAAGACCTTATGCACCTCGTTGAACAGTGAGGTCATTCACGGGATTCCTTCAAAAGATGTCACTCTTAAGCAGGGAGACATCATCAGCATAGACGTGGGGGCCGTTGTCGAAGGCTTCTACGGAGACGCGGCGGTAACCCTTCCGGTGGGCGCGATAACGCCGGAGGCGGAACGACTGATCCGGGTGACGGCGGAATCGCTCCAGCGGGGGATCGCACAGGCGAAGTCGGGGAACCGGCTGTACGACATTTCCCATGCGGTGCAAACCCATGTGGAATCCAACGGTTATTCGGTCGTTCGGGAATACGTCGGTCATGGGATCGGCAGGAACTTGCACGAAGACCCGCAGATACCGAATTTCGGAGCGCCCGGGCAGGGGCCGCGGCTCAAACCGGGCATGGTCCTGGCAATAGAACCGATGGTCAACGCAGGAGGAAGCGCAACGGTCGTCAAGGAAGACCATTGGACGGCGGCCACTGCTGACGGCAGTCTTTCGGCCCATTTTGAGCATACGATTGCGGTGATGCCTGACGGGCCGTGGGTCCTGACACAGAAATAACCGAGGATATGGCGAAAGAAGATTCGATAGAAGTTCAGGGCACGGTTCTGGAAACGCTCCCCAACGCGATGTTTCGGGTTGAGATGGAGAATGGCCATAAGATATTGGCGCACATATCCGGCAAGATGCGGATGCATTTTATCAAGATCCTGCCGGGGGACAAGGTAACGGTGGAACTCACCCCGTATGACCTGACGAGGGGCAGGATCACCTATCGGTTTAAATAAGACATCCGGGCAGGTGCTATAATCGATCAAGGCACATTAGTATTTTATTAATCATTCAGAAGGAAGTAATGACCATGAAAGTTCGCTCATCAGTACGGAAAATTTGTCCCAAGTGTTCGATCGTCCGCCGCAAGGGAATCGTGCGCGTGATCTGCGAGAATTCGCGCCATAAGCAGCGGCAGGGATGATGTCGTTTGTAGTTTACAGCTCACAGTCGTCGTAACAGAAGGCGCTCTGAGCTGATGTTCAAGGAGGAACCGTGGCGCGAATTGCCGGGGTAGATTTACCGAAGGACAAAAAAATAGAGATAGCGCTGACCTATATCTACGGGATAGGCCCGGCATCGGCAAAGAAGATTCTTGCCGAGGCAGGGGTGGACCCGGGCACGAGAAGCGGAAGCCTTACCGAATCGGACATCGTCAAGATCCGCGGCATTCTCGACCGCGAGTATACGGTGGAGGGCGACCTCCGCAGGGACGTGACGATGCACATCAAGCGTCTGATGGACATCGGCAGCTACCGCGGGCTCCGGCACCGGAAAGGGCTGCCGGCGCGGGGACAGCGGACGAAGACGAACGCGAGGACGCGCAAGGGCCCCAAAAAATCCGCTATGGCCGGCAGGGGCAAGAAAAAAGGTATGGCGAAAAAGTAGTTTGCGGCCCATAGTTCGTCCGGTAGGAGCAGGCTATGAGCTGTTTTCTTGAGGAGGAGTGATGGCCAAAAAAGGCAAAGAGAAAAAAAATGTGGCCAATGGCATCGCGCATATCCATGCGTCATTCAATAATACGATCGTAACGATCACCGACACCGCAGGCAATGTCATCACCTGGTCAAGCTCGGGGAGCAAAGGGTTTAAGGGCTCGCGAAAGAGCACGCCCTTCGCCTCCCAGCTGGCGGCGGAGGCGGCCGCCAAGAAGGCGATGGAGAACGGCATGAAGCAGGTGGAAGTTTACGTCAAAGGGCCCGGCACGGGCAGGGAATCGGCCATCAGGTCGATCCAGGCGGCCGGGCTTGAGATCGTGGCGATCAAGGATGTGACGCCTATTCCCCACAACGGATGCAGGCCCCCGAAACGGCGCAGGGTATAGCGGCGGAAATTTTTTAAGAGTGAAAACTACGATTTGGTGTTCTTAAGCAGGAGGAATGAGGTGGCACGGTATATCGGTTCTGTTTGTAAGCTCTGCAGGAGAGAGGGCATGAAGCTTTTTCTGAAGGCGGAGCGCTGCTACACGGATAAATGCGCGGTCTCGAGGAGGGGCTATCCGCCCGGCCAGCATGGGCAGGCAAGGATCAAGCACTCTGAGTACAGCCTGCAGCTCAGGGAAAAGCAGAAAATCCGGCGCATCTACGGCGTGTTGGAACGCCAGTTCCGCGGTTATTTTGAGAAAGCCGAGCGCATGAAGGGCGTCACGGGCGACAACCTGTTGCAGCTCCTCGAGAGACGGCTTGACAACGTGATTCAGAGAATGGGCTTCTCCGGCTCCAAGAAGGAAGCCCGGCAGCTCGTACGGCACGGGCATCTGCTGGTAAACGGCCGAAAGGTAAACATTCCTTCCTACCTGCTTAAGGCGGGTGACGTGGTGGAGTTGCGGGAAAAGAGCAGGGGCATTGCTCAGATACAACAGACCCTCGCCGCGGTCGAGAAGCGTGGCTTCCCGAGCTGGCTTGAGATCGACAAGGCGCAGTTCAAGGGCAAGGTGCTGGCGTTGCCTGCCCGGGATGAATCGACGATGCCGACGGTAAAAGAACAACTGGTGGTCGAGCTCTATTCGAAGTAGCGGAATTACCGGAGACAATGTATTCTGAGAACTGTCGGGGCGTCGTGATGCAGCGGATGTCCCGGTTTGTTCCCCAGCTCACTAACACGTTTTCACTCCGTTCCGGAGGAACAATGCTCAAAAGAGCCAAAGATTTTCAGATGCCCAAAAAGCTTCAGTACGACCCCAAAAAAATAACCGACACGTATGGGAAATTTACGGCCGAGCCGCTGGAGCGCGGCTTCGGGACGACGCTGGGGAATTCCCTGCGCCGAGTTCTTCTCTCATCGCTCGAAGGGTCGGCGATCACGTCTTTGAAAATCGTCGGCGTGCAGCACGAGTTTTCGAGCATCCCGGGGCTCGTCGAAGATACGACGGACCTGATTCTGAACCTTAAAGAGGTGCGGCTGAAACTCCATACGGACAAGCCCAAGACGCTTTTTCTCAAGGCAAAGGGCGTCGGAGAGGTGACGGCAAAGGACATCGAGGCGGATGCGGAGGTTGAAATTCTGAACCCCGAGCTCCATATCGCCACGATCGACAAGAACGGCAAGCTCGAACTGGAAATGCGCGCCCGCCGCGGCAGGGGATACGTCCCTTCGGAGAAAAACAAGGAGCCGGGGCAGGCCATCGGCGTCATCCCCATCGACGCCATATTCTCCCCGATCCGAAAGGTCAACTTCAAGGTGGAGAACGCCCGTGTAGGCCAGGAAACGGACTATGACAAGCTCGTTCTCGATGTATGGACCGACGGCAGTATCCGGCCTGACGACGCCGTCGCGCATGCCGCGAAGCTTCTGAAAGACCACCTGTCCATCTTTATCCATCTCCCGGAGGAAGAGGAAGAGGCCCCGGTCATGGAAGAGGAAATAAAAAAGACGCCGTCGTTTAATGAAAACCTGCTCAGGAGCGTAAATGAGCTGGAGCTCTCGGTGCGGGCGGCAAATTGCCTCAAGAACGCCGGGATCGAGACCATCGCGGAGATGGTGCAGAAGACCGAGAGTGAAATGCTGAAAACCAAAAATTTCGGCAGAAAATCGCTGAATGAGATCAAGGAGATCCTTGCCGAGATGGGGCTCTCTTTGGGCATGAAGGTGGATGACAAAATCGTGGCCGAGGCCAGAAGGCTTCTGTCCGAAAAACCGAGTGAGTCGTAATAAAATCTATCGAGTGGTAAGGATAACGAAATGAGACACGGATGTGCTGGCAGGCAGTTTGGAAGAGACACCTCGCATCGCAAGGCGCTGCTGAGGATGCTCGTCACCGCGCTGCTCAAGAATGAAAAGATCGAGACGACGACGGCCAAGGCAAAGGAGATCCGCCCCCTGGCGGAGAAAATGATCACCCTCGCCAAGCGGGGCGATTTGCACGCCCGGCGGCAGGCCCTGAGCTTTATTCATGATGAAGCCGTTGTAAGCGCGCTGTTTACCCAGATCGCGCCACGGTTCTCATCCCGGAACGGCGGCTACACCAGAATCGTGCCTACCCGAAACCGGGCAGGCGATGCCGCCCCGCTGGCCGTTATCGAACTGATTGAACGGAAAAAAAGTGAAGCGGGTGCGGCGAAGGGGAAGGAGAAAACCGCCGCCTCGTAACGGAATAATCGGGAGTATTTTGGAAAGGACAAACGCAAAGGCAAGGGGGGACCCTTGCCTTTTTTATTTGCATTTACACAAAATTGCTTTTATGTTACTATTACCGTTATTAGAACGTGGCATATGGCGGATGCAAAAAGCATAACCTCGTCGCTTACTGCTCGTCTTCATCAGGCCGTCTCACCATGGCTGGGAGGGGTGGGCTGCAGGGTGTCGTTTTTTATGGCCGCAACCCTTATCCTGGTCGCCTTGGCTGGAGGAGGCTTTGTCTACTGGGAGGGGAAGAAGACCCTCGATGCCGAGATTCGTGGACGGACATTTTCTGTTGCAAGGGAGCTCGCGGACCTGACGTCAGATGACATTCTTACGGGAAATCGGCACGAAATTTACAGCAAGCTGTCCCCCTTCTTCATCGACAAAGAAGACGGTGAGTTCAGCGACGATCTCGTTTACCTGATGGTGTACGACCGGAACCGCGACTTGCTCGTGGGGAGAACCGCAACAGCTGCTTTTCTCGGCAATGATTCATATTTTTATACCCTTCCCTCGGAGGGCCGTTCGGCGCTCGAGGAAACAATACCCCGCGGGGCGCTCGGGAAGATTTCTGAACCGCTCTTTGACATCAAGAAAAACGGAGTGTATGATCTTATCCTCCCCGTCCTTGCCGGAACCGAGCGTATCGGGTTTATCCGGGTTGGCGTTACCGGCCGGCGTTTTGAACAAAAATTCACCGGCATTATAAAAAAGGCCGGCATTGTTCTTCTGGGAATTCTCCTTGTCGCAATAGCGATCAGCCAGATCATCGCGCTGGGCATTACGAGGCCGATCCAGCGGCTCAGCGAAGCAGCCGAAAAACTCAGCCTGCAAAACGGGGACAGCACGTTTCCCATCAAGGGCTCAGATGAGATCAGCAGGCTGGGGCACACGTTCAATCAGATGACGCTTGTCCTGAAACAACGGGAGGCAAGCCTCTCCCGCGGGAACAGAGACCTCTTTATTCTTCACACCGCCGGGCTCGACCTCATGGAGGGCCTCGACCTCGATGCCCTGTTTGCCAAAATCGCGTCCCGCGCCGAAGACCTTGTGCGGGCCGGCACCCTGACGATTTCCGTCATTGACAAATCGGACGGGATGCTGAAATATGCCGGGGTGTTCGGGGAAAAAGCGGAGGAAATACAGCGGCGGGAGATACCGATTGAGGCGGGGGGAATTTACAATTGGCTTGTAAGCTACGGGACGCCGCTCCTGATCGCGGATGCCCAGGCGGACTTCCGGCTGGACGGCGCTCTGATGAATTCGTTCGGCGTCAAGAGCATTATGGCGGTCCCCCTCTGGTCATCGAACACCATGACGGGCCTTCTGACGGCCCTTAACAAGAAGGGGGGAGGGAGTTTCGACAAGCACGATCTCAGGCTGTTTACGGTTTTCTCAAGCCTCGCGGCCGCGGCGCTGCAAAACGCCTCGCTCTACAACGACTTGAAACAGAACATGACCGAGTTGAAGACCGCCCAGGAACAGCTCGTGCACTCGACCAAAATGGCCGCGATCGGCGAGCTTGCAGCCAATGTCGCGCATGAAATCAACAACCCGCTGACGAGCGTGCTCGGTTATACCACCCACCTTTTGAAGACGCTCGAGCTGCCCGAGGCGTCTCACCGTATTCTCGGGATGGTGGAGCAGGAGACGCTGCGGGTGCGGAAGATCATTCGCAACCTGCTGGATTTTGCGCGCCAGAAACCGTCCGTGATGCAGCCGACCGACATTACCGTGCCCCTCCGCGAGACGGTGGCGCTCGTGCAGGGGATGGCGGAAAAGGCTTCTGTTTCCCTTCACGAGAACTACCCTCCCGGCCCGGTTGTGGTGAATATGGACCATAACGAAATGAAGCAGGTGTTCATCAATATCGTGAATAACGCGATTCAGGCCATGCCGGGGGGAGGAGACCTTCACATAAACGTTGACGGCAGCAACCATGAGATCATCATTGAGTTCATGGACACCGGCATCGGCATCGCCCCGGAAAACCTGAGCAAGATTTTTGAGCCATTCTTCTCCACCAAGGACAACGGCAACGGCACCGGGCTCGGGCTCTCGATCAGTTACCGCATCGTCCGAAATCATGGCGGCAGGGTTGAGGCGCAGAGCGAGATCGGGAAGGGAACCGTTTTCAGAGTGTTCCTACCCGCCTATCGGCGATCCTGACCGAAGGCGCTTCACGCAGAAAATCGAGATGACAGTATGAAAAAGAAAATTCTTTCGGGCTTCGGCCTGCTGCTCTGCATATTTCTGGGGGGAAGCATCATCGCCGTGATCCACATTACCAGGATGGCGCATCGCATGGAGAAGCTCATCACGCTCCACCGGGTCGAGATCCTGCGGGAGGATCTGATTATCCGCGTCCAGCAGGTGCAGTCCCATATTTACAGCCACCGGACGCGAAGCGGAAGGGACGTGGATGTGCTGATCGGGCAGGTGCAGGAGATGAACCGCGTCATGGACGCTTGCCTGGGATGCCACCACGCTCCCGAACTTACCCAGGGGCTCCTGGGAATGAGGGATACCGCGAATGATTATCAGACGGCGATCAGCAGGCTCATTACCGCTTCGGGGAACCCCGCGCAGTATTCGGCCCTTGAGCGCAGGGCGCAGGACATCGGGCAGGAGCTTATCGCCATGACGCAAGGCATGGCCTTCATGGCTAATATCGGCCTGCAGCAGAAGACCCAGGAGACGATGGCTACGATCCGGGAAGTCAGGAATGTCCTCTGCATCACGCTCCTGCTCGGTTTCTTCCTGGCGCTTGCGACCGGACATCTTTTGATCAAAAGCCTTGGGCAGGGACTCCGGAAACTGCTTGAGGCGACGCGACGCATCTCGCATGGGGATTTCCAGCATCGGGTCGAAGTCAGCGGCGCCCAGGGCAGCGAGTTCAATGAATTAGGGGAAGCATTCAACGCCATGACCCAGAACCTCCAGTTCTCCCAGCGCCAACTGGTGCAGAGCGCCAAGTTTGCTGCCATCGGGGAGCTGGCCACCAATATCGCCTATGAAGTCAATAATCCCCTGACGGGCGTTCTCGGGTATACCGGCCTCCTACTCAAGGCGGACGATGTCCCCGCGGATAAAAAAGAATATCTGAAGACGATTGAACGCGAGACGCTCCGGGCAAGGGAGGTTCTCAAAAATCTGCTCGACTTTTCCCGCCGCAAACCTCCGCGGCTGGCGGAGACCAATGTCGCCGCACTCATCCACGACACCATCCCGCTGGTCAAAAGTCAGGCGAGGCTCGGCAATGTGAGGATTGCCATCGATTGCCAATCCGAGCTCCCCCTGGTGGCGATAGACGCTGATGAAATGAAGCAGGTATTTGTGAATCTGATAAACAATGCGTGCTTCGCCATGCCGAAGGGAGGGGCCCTGACGATCCGCTGCGGACATGACAAAGACCTTTCCGGGAAAGAGGTCGTGACTGTGGCCTTCATCGACACGGGGCAGGGCATCCCCGAAGAGCATCTGGACAGGATATTCGACCCCTTTTTTACCACGCGTCCGGAGGGCGAGGGGACGGGCCTGGGCCTGTCGGTCAGCTATATGATCGTGCAGAATCACGGTGGACGAATCGAGGTCGCGAGCTCCCTTGGCAGCGGGTCCACGTTCACAGTGGTTTTGCCCGTATAATCATTGCAGATTCCGGATGGCGCTACGGTGCGATGGTAAATGCACGCATCATGCGCGGCGTTCCGCAATCCAACAGCGAGAGGAGCCTTAAGCATGGCTGGTGAGAAGATCCTGGTCGTCGATGATGAAGAGATGATCAGAGAGCTGTGCTGCCACATTTTGACCGCGGAGGGATACCAGGTAACTGCGGCATCGAACGCCGCGGCTGCGCTCGGAGAGCTGGGGCGATCGACCGTGGATATGATGATCACCGACATCAAGATGCCCGGCATGGACGGCCTCGAACTTTTTGAGCGGGTCAGGGAACAGAGCCAGGACATCGTGACGGTCTTCATCACCGGGCACGGGACGCTCGATACGGCCATCGAATCCCTGATGCGGGGGGTGGATGGTTTCGTGCTCAAGCCGTTTACCCAGGAGGAGCTTCTGGGCGCGGTGAACCGGGCGCTCCACCGCAGCAGGCTGAAGAAGGAAAATATCAGGCTCAAGGCGCTCATTCCCCTGTTTGAGATCAGCAAGCTGTTGGTGACCGAGATCGAGCTCTCATCCCTGTTCAAAATCATCACCGAGGTCCTGGTGCAGGAATTCGCGGTAGACCGCGTGTCGCTGATGCTGATCGACGAGGCAAGCGGGACCCTGCGGATCGCCGCATCGCACGGCCTGGCGTCGGACATGGCGCTGAAGGCCCGCCGCGAGGTCGGTGAAGGGGTCGCCGGCCTGGTGCTCAGGCGCCGAAAGCCGCTGATCATCTCCGCCGGATATCATCCCGACGAAGAAGTGATGCGCGCCATCAACCGCGAGGACATGCCCTTCTCTTCCATGTCGGTCCCGCTCATCGGGAAGAATAAACTGTTCGGCACGCTCAATGTGAGCAAATTCTCGGGTCCGCCGTTTACCGTGAGCGATCTCCAGATCGTTTTGATCCTGTCCAGCCAGGTGGTTACGGCTATGGAGAATGCGGCGCTCTATGAGGACCTGCGGGAAAACTATTTCCGCACGGTCCAGGCGCTCGTGGCCGCCGTCGAGGCAAAGGACCCCTACACCCGCTGGCATTCCACCAACGTCGCGAAGTACGCGGTGGCGATTGCGCGGGACGTGGGGATGAGCCCGCTGGCGCTCGAAGAGATCCACATCGCCGCGATCCTCCACGACGTGGGCAAAATCGGCATCAGCGAGCTTATCATCAGCAAACCGGAGCGCCTGAGCCCGGAAGAGTTCGACATCATGAAGGACCATCCCGCGCACGGGATCAGGATCCTCGAGCCGATCGGGTTCTCGCCCGCCATTATCAACGCGATCTACCAGCATCATGAACGCTATGACGGAAAAGGCTATCCCCAGGGACTTGCCGGCGAGGAGATCAGGCGCGAGGCGAGGATTCTCAATATCGCCGACACCATCGATGCCATGATTTCCGAGCGGCCGTATCGCGGCACCATATCGAGCGAAGAGGTCCTCGCCGAACTGGAGCGGGAGGCGGGGAAGCAGTTCGATCCGCAGATCGCGGAGGCCACGATCCGGCTGATCAAAAAAGGCCTGTTGAAACTCGGAATGAATGCCTACTATGCGTATCCGGCAGGAGCGGATAAAACAATAAAGAGCGATGCAGAAAAAGACGCACGCACGTAGATCGGGATTACATTTTTTAGGGGCCATGAGACGGACGGCAGGGGGCGGCTACTCGCTGGGCAACGGCATCAGGCGCCTGGCCCGTTTTGTCAGAAGGGCCGATGCGCTTGACCGGGGGGACGGAGAGACCCTGCGCCACCTGGGAAGTCTCGTGGACAGCGTGACGACGGGCATTATTTCACTCGACGGCGACGGCCGGATCAGGGTTTTCAACGCCGCCGCGGAAAAGCTTTTCACGCTGCCGCGGGCGATGGCCATCGGCAGGCATATGAGCGAGATCAGCCGGAGCATGGGCTCCGGCGAGCATGCCCGCCGTGCGCTGTGGGAACGCCTGTCGGACGCGGTCTGGGCGGCCGGCGCGGCGCGCGACCTTGAATATGATCTTGTCCTGAAAAACGGCCCCCGCCGGACAATCAGCTACAGCGTCTACCCCCTGGGCCGCATGGCATGGTCGATCGGCAACGGCGTGGTGATCATGCTCGAAGACATCACGCGCAAAAAGGAAATGGAAGACCAGGTTGCCGACGCCCGAAAGCGGCTGCTGGCCGTGTTCGAAGGGATCACCGACGGCATCCAGGTCATTGACGGAGAGTTCCGGATCACCGCGGCGAACCGGTCCATGACCGCCCTTCTGGCGCGGAGCATCAGGATCGGAGAGCACTGCTTCGAGGCGTGTGCGTTCGGCGTCAAAATCTGCGTCGACTGTCCGGCGGAGCAGACGTTTCAGACCGGGCAGCCTTCCTCGATCATGAGAAAGCTCCTGCAGGCGGGCAGCGGCCCGGACGGGAAAGAACGCTTCGTCGAGATCAGCACGTTTCCTCTCCTCGACCGGGGGAACCGGGTGGTCCAGGTGGTGGAGTATATCAAGGATGTCACGGAGAAGGTGCGGCTCGCGGAGCGGCTGGAGCAGTCCCGCAGGCTGGCGGAACTCGGCGAGATGGCGGCGCGCGTGGCCCACGAGATCCGGAACCCCTTGAACGCGATCACCGGCGCGGCGCACTACCTCGGCGCGGAGTACGCCGGCGATGAGACCCTCCGGAAGTTTACGGACTTGATCAAGCGGCAGGCGGTCAGGGTGGACCAGGTGGCTTCAGACCTTTTGTACGTTTCCAAGCCCCTGCGCACACGCTTTGCAGAGATGAACGTGAACGCCGCGCTCGACCAGTCGCTTGATTCTCTGTGCGGGCTGCTGCGCGAGCAGCACATTGATGTCGTG